>NZ_JCAJRU010000034.1:0-27617 GCF_059447605.1 Paenibacillus sp. N119s
TTCATATTTGCGCATTCTTTACACCTCCTTATGGACATAAGGCCCTCAATCTTAGTTGAGAGCAAGGAACGAGCCTAGACTCGCACTAAATCAGTTTACCAAATTGATCAACTGAATGCAACCTGCAATTTCGAACACAAAGCTAAAAAACGTTTAATACACTTGATACCATTGTTTTTATGCATTTTTATATTACACCCAAAATTCCCCACATATAAAGGAAACCATTTTTGATTAACTACTATTTGCGTGCCTGTTTTCGCATCTTTCTGTTTAAGACAGCGCACAATAACCGTTGCAGTCCAAATTCATGATCTAAGGAGGCACAAACGTATGGGCGAAAAGACTGAGTTTGTACCCGGGGATAAGGTCCCAAACGACGGCGTATATATGGAGGTCGGAGAAAAAAGCTTTCATACTGAAATCCAAAACCCGCAGCAAGTAACGCTGGAAAGAGGCGATTCTTTTCCGGAAACCACCAATCATAATCGCAAGTGGAAGAAAAAAACGAAAGCTCGTGTCCACTAATGTATATTTTCTCGGAATCCTGGCCATATTATGATTAGGCGATACAACAGAGAGGTGTGGTTCCGTTGGACAACGTAGCCGGACAAACTGTTAGGAGATCCATTCCGGGCATTAGAAGCGTTAGGTTTGTGTAGAAGGACACTGTCTTTTCAACACGGTATTGCTGGTCAGTACACCGAGTTTCAGATGTGATTGGACAGATCGTATCCTGTTAAAAAAGTATCGCCTACGATGGAGGACCTTTGTGGTCCTCCTTTGTTGCATTATCGGACTTTTTGCATATACTGGTAAAATGCAGATTAATTCAGCTCCTTCTGCTAGAATATATCCAAGTACAAAAGACCTACTATTTATGGAGGTTTAAACATGAGCTATTCTCGAATTTTGAAGTGGATATCAGGTATATTCGAATTGGTGCTTGCTGTACCGATTGTGGGAGGAGCTATTGTCATGGGGTCTGGCTACTCAGCTCTGGGGTTTATGCTTATCCTGCATGCAGTAACACTGATCCTGTCGTTACGCAATCAGGAAGCGATCTACGGTTCAGTCTGGGGAGTACTTACCTCCTTGCTAGCCTGGATCCCTTTTGTTGGCTGGGCTTTCCATTTGATTGCAGCCATCCTTTTGATGATCTCTGGCTCAAAGAAAACAAAACGCTATCATTATCCACCTAACCAGCTATAACAAAAGAATGCTCCTGGCGCAATGATTTCTTTGCTGTCAGGAGCATTCTTTTGCTCTAACGACTTTTCCATCCCTCAATAGGCACATCATTAGGCTTATCATTATTTAAATTCAATATCGCCCAATTATCGCCCAATTCATTCTTCGGAGTGTTATGATTGTTTATTTCCATAAACCAAAAAATCCCCTACACCAGAAGATGTAAGAGATTGATTAAATTTATAAAGTTAGTGGCGGAAAGAGTGGGATTCGAACCCACGCACGCCTTGCGACGCCTAACTGATTTCGAGTCAGCCCCCTTGGACCTCTTGGGTACCTTTCCGCAGCAAGGATAATTATATCATCATTGCTATCATGACGCAAGCTCATTCTTGTCCATCATGATCCACCTTCTCCGCTCAAAGGGTTTCCGAATTTCGCTCGTCAGCACCAGACTTTGAGCGCAGCACCTTCTTCATATTCTTTTCGAACTTGGCACGCGGAATCAGCACACTATGCTGGCATCCGACACATTTGATTCGAATATCCATCCCCATCCGGATAATTTCCATCTCGTTCGTTCCACATGGATGAGGCTTCTTCATCTGCACAATATCCCCTAGTTCAAACGACTTACGCTCCACCCTTCTCTCCCCCCTTTCTTTCTTGCTCATCGTCTTTTTCAAGGGTGATCGCCGTCTCCAGTGCAGCCTGACGATGTTCCTCGTCCTCCAGAGCCTTCTTGATATTATTCTGAATATCACGCTCTACGATAGCCCCGGTATTCGGCATACACTCCGCCACAACACGTACGATATACTCTGATGTAGTCATGGACTGAACGCCTAACACATCCGGCATATTGAGTATCTGTGTATTGGATTCCTCAATGCCTTGGATCGCCTGTTTGACCAAGCTGACGGCTTCCTCCAGACTACGTTCCACCTTCATCGGCACATCTACCACCGCCAACGCATTGGACATGGAGAAGTTCGTTACCGTCGTTATGGAGCCGTTAGGTAGAATATACACCTCGCCTTTCCAGCTCACCAGCCTGGTTGTACGCAGCCCAATCATTTCTACAGTCCCCTTGAAAGTTCCCGTCTGAATGACGTCTCCTACGGCAAATTGATCCTCGAATATAATAAAGAACCCGGTGATTACATCCTTAACCAAGCTCTGTGCCCCAAAACCTACAGCTAATCCAAGCACTCCAGCTCCAGCAATCAGAGGGCCCAAATTTATACCCATTTGCGATAACACCAGCATAATCAAAATAAAATTAAATACAATATTTGTTACATTTTTTAGCAGTTCCCCCACAGTCGTTAACCGTCTGGTATTCAATCGGAATCTGCCGTTATCTCCCTTTTGCTCCATCGACTTATCTATAATTTTATTAATAACTCGAATAAAGATACGTGTAATGATGAAAATAATTGCGATTTTCAAAATCACAAACAAAAAGGCTGACCACATCGCACTATCCGTAAGCCATTTCCATACAGCATCCTTCCAATGAATCGCCCCTTGTACTACGTCATCCGTGTCTAATTTATCGGTCAACCAATGTATAAAGGTCATGCTGTACTCCTCCTTAAACCAGGGAATTACTCTTTTTTGTTTCCCACATTCTATTTCCTATCTATATAAGCTTATCTCCTGACTTTAAACATACAGCTATGAACAATCTACCTTTCCCGAGTATAAAAGCACAAGTTTATCCATATACTAGTTACTATCTTGAGAATAATTGTTACCCGCAGGCCAAGTGTATTCCTTAAGGTAGGCGAGCACACTTCATTACAGGACGAAAGGAAGATTCCATGACTCATCCATCTGACTTCATTCCGGGGCAAGAACCCCTAAGCTTAAAAATATCACACACTGACCCCGGGATCCAATCAGCCATCATCCATCGTTTGCTGTTCCATCTGCATCAAGCACGGAGTCTGCAAAACATCGTCATCATTTGCATCGGCACCGATCGTTCTACTGGAGATTGCCTTGGCCCACTCGTCGGTACCCAATTGTCACGCTACAAAAGCCCGCTGTTCAACCTGTATGGAACATTAGATGAGCCTGTACATGCTATGAACCTGCAAACGACGCTGAATGGCATCTATGACCGGTACGAACAGCCCTATATCATTGGTATAGACGCATGTCTTGGACAAACTTCCAGTGTTGGATGCATTCAGGTTGCAGAGGGTCCCCTCAAGCCTGGAGCAGGTGTAAATAAAGAATTACCGCCGGTCGGCGATATCCATTTGACTGGTATCGTTAACGTCGGCGGCTTCATGGAATACTTTGTGTTGCAAAATACGAGACTAAATTTGGTCATGAAATTATCAGATATCATAGCTAGTAGCTTATACTCGGCAATCAGGGAGTGGCATTACCGTTCTGTCCTGCTTGCTGCGCAAGAGTAATAGCTTCTTTCTCTTCAGGTGATAAGGAATAAGAGGATTGTCCCGCTTCCAGAGGCTTGGCATACACATAAGAGCCATCCCGGTTATAAATGCCGGTCAATACTATTCCGTCCTGATTATCGTCTACAATAGCCAGAGAGAAGCTTAAATCGCTCCCTCTTTCACCAAAGGCATTATAGCGTTTGATGCCTATATGTCCCTTCAGGCCAGTCAGTTTGCTGCGTAGTGATTTCATACTTGCACGGTGAGCTTCCTGCTCATCTTCAATCGTATCCATTTGAACCTTCAAATCAATCAGCAGCGTTTCCAAATTCTCGACTCCGCTGCCTGCCATCATGGTATCATACTTTCGCCGCATCTTCTTCAGCTTTGAGCCCTGGACAATAATAACGATCAACAGGATGAGTAAAATAAGCACGATCCCTGCAACAATTCCAGCAAGCTGCTCCATGATTAGTCCATTCAATTCAGCCATATGTTTGTTTCTACCCCTCTACCTCAAAAATCATGTTACTGCTTTGCTTACCTTTTATTTTAAACGTTTGAGAACAGCGAGACAAATAACACAAGGCTATTAGTTTATCCATCAAAACCATTCTAATTCCTACAATTGCAGACAAAGCAAAGACATATCTCACTCTCTATTTTACTCAAGGAGACATGTCCATATTTTTACAGACTACTGTAATAGCTCCAATAATCTTTCCAAATCCTGCTGGCTGTAATAATTCAATTCGATTTTGCCTTTATCTTTATTGTGCTTGATCTTCACCGTTGTTTTAAACCGCTCACGCAGGGACTCTTCCATATGGTCAATATAGGGGTCCTTTTTTCGCACCTTCGTTTTAGCTTTTGTTTCTCCAGGCTTATGATCCAATTGCTGTACGGCTTCCTCCAGTTCGCGAACACTCCACTGTTGCTCAATGCATTGCATGGCCAGCTGTTTGACCATGTCCGGGTCTTTGAGTCCAACAATTGCTCTAGCGTGTCCCATAGACAATGTTCCACGTGAAACATGCTCTTTAACTTCCTCAGGCAATGCAAGCAAGCGAAGGAAATTGGCAATATGCGAACGGGATTTTCCCACCTTCATGGACAACTCTTCCTGAGTTAACGAAAATTGATCCATTAACCCTTGATAGGCTACGGCCACTTCCATTGCATTTAAGTTTTCACGCTGCAAATTCTCAATCAGGGCAATCTCCATTACCTGCTGATCTGTAAAATTGCGAACAACCACAGGTATGGTCGGATTCCCGCAGAATTGAGATGCCCGAAACCGCCTTTCCCCGGCTATAATCTCATATCCTCTTAAGACACTACGCGCAATAATAGGCTGGATCACACCGTGCTGACGAATAGATTCCGCTAATTCCTTAATGGACTCCTCATCAAATGTTTTTCGAGGTTGATATGGGTTTGCCCTCAACTGGCTGAGCGGAATGTCAACAACCTTATCCTCTTCACTGACTGTAAGGGAGGGAATAAGTGCATCCAATCCCTTTCCCAACCGTTTACTCATAAGATACCACTTCCTTTGCCAACTCAATATATACCTCTGCCCCACGGGATCGGGGATCATACGTAATAATGGACTGGCCATGTGATGGTGCTTCGCTGAGTCTCACGTTGCGTGGAATAATCGTCTGATAAACCTTGCTTTGAAAGTACTTTTTCACTTCTTCAATGACCTGAATACCCAAGTTCGTGCGGGCGTCAAACATAGTTAGCAACACACCTTCAATTTGCAATGAGGTGTTTAGATGTTTTTGTACTAATCGCACGGTATTCAACAATTGACTTAATCCTTCGAGCGCGTAATATTCACATTGAATTGGAATAATAACCGAATCGGAAGCCGTCAAGGAATTGAGCGTCAAAATACCCAGCGATGGAGGGCAGTCTATTAATATATAATCGTAGTTATGCTTAACGAGTTGAAGCGATCTTTTTAATCTCAATTCGCGAGATATAGTTGGTACCAGCTCGATTTCAGCACCTGCTAATTGAATGGTTGCCGGGATAATATCCAATCCCTCGACCTGTGTACTGACAATCGCTTCGCTAGGATCAACCTCATTAATGAGTACATCATAAATGCAATTTGCCACATCCGCCTTATTGATACCGACACCACTGGTTGTATTACCTTGCGGGTCGATATCCACGAGCAATACCCTTTTGCCGAGGGAAGCAAGTCCGGCGCCCAAATTCACGGAGGTAGTCGTTTTGCCTACCCCGCCCTTTTGATTGGCCACGGCTATTATTTTTGACACTTCATTCACCTCATAATTTAATCGGAATCCTGCTACGTTCCATGATTGCAAAAGTCTATGAAGACGTTACTTAGTCCTTAACCTAGAGATTAGGGCAATTCAAAATAGAATACGAGTATGCTGCGGTTTTATGTTGGCGTTAGACAGAAAAAGCGGCAATTGCTGCCGCCTGTACGCTTCATCCCTTACTTACGTTTGGGAATTTGAATGACAATCTCATAGTGATCCTCATGATCAGATTCCTTTGTTTTGATATCCAGCCCTGAGCCAGACACCATATCAATGGATTGACGAATCGTATTCAGCGCAAGCCGGACATCCTTGGTAAAGGAAATCCGCTTTGATTTCTTAATCGTGGATACTTGTTTATAAAAGGCAACACGTGCCTCTGTCTGCTTTACATTAAGTTCCTTAGCAATCACTTCATCTAAAACCTTGTACTGTAGTTCCTCGGTCTCTAACGACAATAATGCACGAGCATGACGCTCAGACACCTTTCGTTCCATTAGAGCCTCTTTCACTCTCTCCGGCAAATGAAGCAGCCGTATTTTATTAGCAATAGTGGATTGGCTTTTGCCAAGTCGCTGAGCGAGACTTTCCTGAGTAAGTTGATGCAGGTCAATCAGCTTTTGATAAGCTACAGCCTCTTCAATCGCTGTTAGACCCTCCCGCTGGAGGTTCTCAATCAACGCGATGGATGCAGCTTGTGAATCATTAAACTCACGAACAATGGCTGGAATCGTCTCCATACCCAGCTTGGTGACAGCTCTCCAACGACGTTCCCCTGCTATAATTTCATATTGTCCATTACGGAAACGAACGACAATCGGTTGAATTACACCATGCGTCTTAATAGTCTGGCATAGTTCATCAATCTTCTCGTCATCAAATATGGTACGGGGCTGATAAGGACTGCTGACAATATCCCGAACCGGAATTTGTTTTATTTCATCCCCATTGGATCGCTCCGTCAAACCAAATAGCTTGGAAAATTGTTCTTTCATTCCGTATAATACCACCTAATTTCATAATAGCACCATACAAACAGCGCCTCGTGAAAAACAGTTCCTTACGGGGGATTGTAGGCCCTTCTATATAAAATAGCGCCATAAGCGGGTACACTCCATGTTCTCCCCTGACATTTGTTGTCTCACTTCCCTATATGTATATCTGAAATCATGGGTACGGGAAGCAGCCAACTTACACTAAAACGATTATCTCTATTCTATCACTTTTCCAGTCATAATCCTATCTTCTCTACCAGCTTTTCGGAACGATAAAAGAATAAATTATGTGGAGGGTATTCGGCAAGTATCTTCTTACGCAAAGAGTCTATAAACCATAAAAAAGTGAATGTTTCACGTGAAACATTCACTTTCTTTCACACATTTACACTAGCGGTGCCTTCAAAGGAGTACCTGGCTTACGCGGGTACTTCCTTGGTGTAGCTGCTCTTTTTTCAATAATAATCATATGTCTGGCTGCATCCTCAACAGGTAGCTGGAAGGCCTGAACATGCTTGATTTTCCCCTTCAATTCTTTCAAGCTGTAGGATGCTTCCCTGATTTCTTCCGTTGGATCGCTACCCTTCATCGCTGCAAAGTGGCCCCCCTCACGGACAAAAGGCAGGCAAAACTCATTCAATACTGCGAGACGGGCAACGGCTCGGGCAGTGACCAGATCATAACTATCGCGATACCCTGCTTTGCGTCCCAATTCCTCTGCCCTGCTGTGAATCAGTTCGACATTTTCCAGTCCTAACTGCTCTACAACATGTGCTAGGAATTGGATGCGCTTATTCAACGAGTCTACAATGGTCAATTGAATATGTGGAAAACATATTTTCAAGGGGATACCAGGAAAACCTGCACCTGACCCAATGTCAGCCAAACTCTCCACATCATTTAACGGAACATAAAAAGCAAGTGAAAGAGAATCGTAAAAATGCTTGGTGTACACTGCATCTCGCTCAGTAATACCCGTCAGGTTCATTTTTTCATTCCATTCAACCAACACACGGTAATACGTTTCAAACTGCTCCAATTGACTATCATTAATCACAACACTATGCTCTGCGAGCCGCTGTTTGAACTGCTGTTGTATCGCGTCCATTATGATCCCCTCGCTGCCGTTACACGGTTATAGTGCTCCAGATAAACCAGCAAAATGGAGATGTCCGCAGGAGTTACACCGGAAATACGGGATGCCTGACCAATAGACATCGGACGGATCTTTTCAAGCTTCTGCTTGGCTTCAATGGCCAAGCCTTGAACTTCATTGTATGCAATATCCTCAGGCAGCTTCTTCTTCTCCATCTTTTGCAGACGTTCTACATGCATCAATTGCTTTTCAATATAGCCCGCATACTTAATTTGGATTTCCACCTGTTCTTGCTCTTCCTCAGTAAGGGCTACAGGTGAAGGTGAAATTTGTGCCACTTGTGCATAGCTGATCTCAGGTCGACGCAGCACTGTTAACAGATTACTGCCGTCCTGTATCGGTGCAGATCCACCTTGCTGCAACATCTCATTTACATCAACCGGACGAACCTTAGCTAAACGCAAACGCTCAATCTCTTGCTCTACCTTCTGTTTTTTATCCAAAAAGCGTTCATATCGTTCGTCTGTAATCAGACCAATTTCATGCCCAATCGGAGTCAATCGCAGATCCGCGTTATCATGCCGCAACAATAGACGGTATTCTGCACGGGATGTCAGCAAGCGATATGGCTCATTTGTCCCCTTGGTCACCAGATCGTCGATCAGAACCCCAATATAACCCTGGGAACGATCCAGTACGACCGGTTCTTTGCCCTGCACCTTGCGAGCTGCATTAATACCCGCCATAATTCCTTGACCCGCAGCTTCTTCATAACCAGATGTCCCGTTAATCTGACCCGCTGTGAACAAGCCAGGTACCTTTTTCGTTTCCAAAGTAGGCCATAACTGAGTAGGAACCATGGCGTCATATTCAATAGCGTAACCATTACGCATCATTTCTACCTTTTCCATCCCTGGAATGGTACGCAGTACTGCTAATTGCACATCCTCTGGCAGGCTTGTCGACAAACCTTGAACATAGTATTCGGATGTGTTTTTACCCTCAGGCTCCAAAAAGATTTGATGCTTCGGCTTATCACTGAAACGCACCACTTTATCTTCAATAGAAGGACAATAACGTGGTCCCGTTCCTTCGATCAGACCAGAGAACATCGGTGCACGATGCAAATTATCATTAATGATCTGATGTGTTTCTACTGAAGTATACGTTAACCAGCAAGGCAGCTGCTCATTATCCGAGGACTTCGTTTCATAGGAGAAGAACTTCGGCTGATCGTCACCTGGCTGTATTTCTGTTTTGCTAAAATCAATCGTATCCTTATGCACACGTGGTGGCGTTCCTGTTTTAAACCGAACCAGATCAAAACCTAGCTCTCTCAAATGTTCAGAAAGTCTCAACGAAGGCTGCTGATTGTTCGGACCACTCTCATACATCAGTTCACCCATAATGATTTTCCCACGCAGATAGGTGCCAGTCGTCAAGACAACTGCTTTACTGCGATACTCTGTGCCTGTCTTCGTAATCACACCCACGCATTGACCGTCTTCTATAATCAGCTCTTCAACCATACCTTGACGTAAGGTCAGATTCGGTTCCTTTTCCATCGTTTCCTTCATCGCATGCTGATAAGAAAACTTGTCAGCTTGTGCGCGCAAGGCATGTACGGCAGGACCCTTGCCAGTATTTAACATTCTCATTTGGATAAATGTCTTGTCGATATTCCGACCCATTTCTCCGCCCAATGCATCAATTTCCCGTACTACATGCCCCTTTGCAGGACCGCCAATAGATGGGTTGCAGGGCATGAATGCAATCATATCCAGGTTAATTGTGATCATCAATGTACGACAGCCCATACGTGCTGCTGCCAAGGCAGATTCCACGCCCGCATGGCCCGCACCGACGACAATCACATCATAGTCGCCTCCATGATATCCCATACCTCTCTTACCTCCTTATACATTCGAGTCTTCACCCCGAATATGCTCTTGTGTATCTATAACGATAGCAGGCTTTAACAGCCATGCTTGAATATTCTACTTGCTACTTGCCCAGACAGAACTGTGAAAATATTTGATCTATTAAGGCATCATGTGCAGTATCGCCTACAATTTCGCCCAAATGCTCCCATGCCAGCCTTACATCAATCTGGATCATATCAATCGGAACAAATTGATCAGCCGCTTCATAAGCATCTACCAGCGATTGGCGCGCTTTCTTTAGCAGAGCAATATGCCGGACGTTGCTGACATATGTCATATCCGCCGATTCCAGCTTGCCGCTAAAGAATAAATTGGATATAGCCTGCTCTAACCGATCCGCTCCCTCATTTTCCTTCACAGACATCGGCACAATAAGCTCTTCAGGAACATAGCGCAGCAACAAATCCCGGTCTATTTGGGCCGGTAAGTCCATTTTATTCATAATGACAATCGCTTGTCTACCGCGGATTTGTTCCATTAATGCCATTTCATCCTCGTGCAGTGGTTCATTAGCATTAATGACGATGAGCAATAGATCTGCTTCACTCACTGCCGTCCTTGAACGCTCTACCCCGATCCGTTCCACGACATCCATCGTTTCGCGAATTCCGGCTGTGTCCAGCAGCTTAAGCGGAATATTATTAATCGTCACATACTCCTCAATAACATCACGGGTCGTACCCGGAATATCGGTTACAATCGCCCGTTCGCCCTGAGCCAGTGTATTTAACAGTGACGATTTGCCTACATTCGGCCTTCCGACAATCGCCGTAGTTAGCCCTTCACGCAAAATTTTTCCCTGCTCCGCTGTATGCAACAGCCGATCAATTTCCGCCATGACCTGACTGCTTTTATCCTTGATTAACTCAGACGTAAAGGATTCAACATCATGCTCAGGGTAATCAATATTTACCTCAATGTGAGCAAGTGTCTCTACCAAAATCTGACGCAAACGACGAATATTCTGGGACAGCTGCCCATCGACCTGTTTCAGAGCCATCGAAAAAGCCTTGTCCGATTTGGAACGAATTAAGTCAATAACACCCTCCGCTTGACTCAGGTCAATACGGCCATTCAAAAAAGCGCGTTTTGTAAATTCACCCGGCTCGGCCAGACGGATATTTTGCTGCAGTAACAAATCCATCACCCGTTTAACGGCCACCACCCCGCCATGAGTGCTGATCTCTACCACATCTTCTGTTGTAAAAGAGCGTGGTGCCCGCATCACTGTAACTAAAACTTCCTCCACCTTCTCTTGGCTTTGAGGATCTATAATATGTCCATAGTGTACCGTGTGCGTTGGAGCCTTGCTTAAGGGCGTTTTGCTACGGAACAAAGACTCCACTTCCGTGACTGCTTCTGGACCGCTGACCCGCACAACGGCGATGCCGCCCTCGCCGACAGCCGTTGCAATGGCAGCTATGGTATCGCTCAGCATATCGTTTCAACCTCCTATCAAGTACAAACGGCATTGCCGTCCTTCATTCAGGACGGCCCCCCGTTTCAATGTGAAATATAAGAAAAAAAGCAATGGCTTCTGCAGCTTGCAGAGAGCCATTGCGTCGGATTATTTCTTGGCAATGACAACGCGCCGATTAGGCTCGTCCCCCTTGCTGTATGTTCTAACCAGCGCATGCTGCTGGAGCTTGGCGTGAATCAGCTTTCGCTCCTGGGACGGCATTGGCTCCAGTACCACTTCCTTGCCGTAACGAACAGCCTGGTTCGCTAATCGTTCCGCCAAATCCTCCAGCGTTTTCCGCCGACGTGCACGAAATTGCTCTGCATCCAGCAGAATTCGGATAAATTTATCCGAATGACGGTTAGCAACAATATTCGTCAAGTACTGCAATGCATCTAATGTCTGTCCTCTGCGGCCAATCAACATACCGAGCGATGGACCGGAGATATCGAGTGTACTTTCATCCTTGCGATGATGGACATCGACTTCAACGTTCAGTCCCATTCCCGCAGCTGTTTCACGGATGAAACGCACCGCCTCTTCATAAGGATCTACATGTCCTCCAAGTGCTTCCGTGTCCATCTGTACTTCCTGTGCAACAAGTCCAGCCTCTGATACAGCCTGTCCCATGCCAGAAGGTGCTTGAGCCGATACATGAGGTTCAGCCGTGCGTGTGGTTTCGGGAGACGGCTCAGAAAGCAGCGTAAGCTCCACCTTCGCCTTTTTGACCCCTAGCCACCCCAGGAATCCTTTTGACGGCTGTTCCAACACGTTTACGGTTACCCGTTCACGGCTTACTCCCAGCTGGGAGAGTCCTTGTCTTACAGCATCTTCAATGGTTTTTCCTGATGTCACGACTTTGGTCATCTCGACTTTTTAGCCCCCTTCGAGTTTTTGCCACCTTTTTTCTTACTATTGGAGGAACCTGTTTTCGTGAGACTGGCTGTTTTTACATTGGCCAATGCTGCTTCCTTATCATTATTCCGATAAAGGAAATAGTTTTGAACAATCGTGTAAATATTACTGAAGAACCAGTACAACGGCAATGCAGATGGGAAGTTATACGACATAAACAGAATCAACACCGGATAGACATACAGCAAAAATTGCATAGGTCCCTGCTGCGGCGTCGGATTCATTTTCATCATCATCCATGTTTGGACAAAGGTCGTAATCGCTGCTAAAATCGGCAGAATAAAGAAGTGATCCGGTTTACCTAACTGGAGCCACAAAAAGTCATGATCCCGCAATGCCGAGTTATAATAAATGGCATTATAAAGCGCGATAAAAATAGGCATCTGCACAAGCAAAGGCAGACAACCTGCCATCGGGTTAACCTTGTTTTCTTGAAACAATTTCATTGTTTCTTGCTGAACTCGCTCAGGTGTATCCTTGTATTTCGCTTGAATTTCTTTTAATTGTGGCTGAATAGCCTGCATTGCTCTGGAACTGCGTACTTGCTTGAGTGTAAGCGGCAAAATAATAGTACGCACGATGATCACCAGAATCAGTACGGCCAGGCCATATTCTCCTGAGAACCATTGGGCAAATGTATCCAGCGCATACGAAAACCAGTAAACGACATATCTTTGCCACCAAGATCCATTGGCCAAGTCTGCCGTCGTGTAAGAATTGTGAGCCGCCTGGGCACATCCGGACAGCACAGCAACAAGTGCCAATAAGGCAATCAGGAGGAACCATTTTCCCCGTTGAGTCTTCAAACGCGACACTTCATAACCCCTTTCTTAACCAATCCATTCCAACGTAAATCATACCATATCCCGTAGGACAAAGATACTGATTATCGGCGCGTAGACTTGAGCAGCGAGGCTTTGCGCAAAACGTGCAGCACGCTTTTCTCCAGCTCGTGATACGACAGGGTAACCGCCCCCTTACGAACGATAAAAATCAGGTCAATCTGCTCCACCAATTCTTGCTCATGATGGCGTACAATTTCCTTAACGATTCTGCGCATCCGATTGCGGACAACTGCGTTGCCGATCTTCTTGCTAGCCGAAATTCCGACGCGGAACTGCTCTACCTCTCTGCGGCGGAACCAGTACACCACAAACTGATGGTTGGCAAAAGATTTGCCATGGCGGTATACGCGCCCAAAGTCCGCCCGGTTTCGTAGACGCAATTTTTTTTGCACGGCGCTTCTCCTTGCTCATCTCTTTTACACATATCGGTAAGGCCCCCCTTACCTCTTATATAGTAAGAAGTATGGACAACATTCCAACATGGTAATCTCGCTTATTTTATATCCGTTTTCAAAAACTTCATCTAATATAGAACAGGATGCAGGGCTTCTCCCTCTTTTCACACTACATTTCTACAATTAAAGGAAGCAAACCGATCCATAAATACTTTAATTATGAAAAAAAAGACCACCGTAGTGGTCTTTATGCACGCATTACGCACTCAATACTTTTCTACCTTTTTGGCGACGAGCTGCCAAAACTTTACGGCCATTCTTCGTGCTCATTCTTTTACGGAAGCCGTGAACTTTTTTACGTTTGCTGACATTCGGTCTGAAAGTCGGTCTCATTGTGCTGCACCTCCTTACAAGGAATACGTTTTATATGGAATATACCTAACATAGCAATCTCCACAAAAAACACCTTTGTACATTTAACCACAAATAGCGGTCAAAGTCAATGTACTTCTGAATCCTCTCCCTCTTTTTCATCTTCAAAAACCCTCGCCGTCTTCCCCCATCACTCACTCCACTTTTTTCTTTCCCTTTATTCCCGTTTTTTCGCCTCTCCTTCACAATCAATACTCATCAGCATTTACTGTAGATTTCATTCCTCATATATAACCGCTCTTTTAACTGCTCTTTTTTTCATTTATTCATTTCTGTATTTAAATCTACGCCGTTTTAGATCTCCCACCATCCGATTGGCCAAAAATAATGTCGGAAACGTTATCGGAAATTTTCAACACAAAAACAAGGCGCTGTGACCAAAAGGCAACAGTTGTTATACACAGATCCACAAAAAGAATGGAATTGTGATTTAAATGGTCATAACCTGTGCATAACATTTTAGAGTGAAAAAGAGTTATTGTCGAAAACTGAACAAATTATAAACAATATCTTGTGTTGTGAATAAAAATTGTACACAACAGATTGAATTTGTGGATAAATAACCACGAGTCATTGAAATACAAGGCTTCTTTTGCTATGATGATATTACTTTTGAATGTGAATATGTTGTTTTACCCTCCATATTATCAACACCCTGTGGATAAAGTTGTGAACAAGTTCAATTTATCCATCTTTTTATTTTTGTGCGGATTCGGGATTCTGGGGATATATTCTACATTTTTCATTTGATTTCGACATATTGCAGTCCCGTTTTGGCCTGCGGGATTAAGAGAACGGATCGTGCCGCACATTCCCTCCTGAGAAATATCGCCTTTCTTCTGCTGATCAGCAGTGGAATTTCCATTTTTATTTTTCAGGGCATTTTGTGCTGCGTTCTCTCACTACACTGCCGCGTGATTTAGGCGGCGGTATGTCTTTTTATGGCCTTCAACAATATTTTGGTGATTTTAGGTGTTTTGCCGGAGCGCCGAGAGCAGCTCTCTGCAGCTTAATTCGGCAAAATGTCAGGATTTAAAAGGAGTGACGTCTGTGGACAGCCATACCTCTGAACTATGGCAGCAAATTCTATCGATTATACAAACCAAGCTGAGTAAGCCGAGTTACGACACTTGGTTTAAGGCTACCAAGGCAGCGAAACTAAATGACCACTCCATTGTGATTTCTGCACCGACAACTTTTGCCGTGGAATGGCTTGAAAGCCGCTATACCAAGCTAGTCGGGGCAACGGTTTACGAGATTTTGGGCAAACATTTAGAGGTCAAGTTCGTTATTGAAGAGAACAAGCCGGCCGAGGTCGATCTTCAGCAACAACCTCAGCAGCAGCCGATCGTTCAAGAAGAAGCTGTGTCTCATATGCTGAATCCCAAATATACATTCGATACATTTGTCATTGGATCGGGGAACCGTTTTGCCCATGCGGCATCGCTGGCCGTCGCCGAGGCGCCGGCCAAAGCTTACAATCCGCTGTTCCTTTACGGTGGTGTAGGTCTGGGTAAAACGCATCTAATGCATGCTATCGGACACTATATTTTGGAGCACAATCCGACCAGCAAGGTCGTTTATTTATCATCAGAGAAGTTCACGAACGAATTCATTAATGCCATCCGGGACAACCGCGGAGAAAGTTTCCGGAATAAATATCGTAATATTGATATTTTGCTCATTGATGATATTCAATTCATCGCGGGCAAGGAATCGACGCAAGAGGAATTTTTCCATACGTTTAACGCGCTGCATGAAGAGCGCAAGCAGATTATAATCTCAAGCGATCGGCCACCTAAAGAAATCCCAACGCTAGAAGAACGGCTGCGCTCTCGCTTCGAGTGGGGACTTATTACCGATATTCAACCGCCGGATTTGGAGACGAGAATTGCTATTCTTCGAAAAAAGGCGCGGGCAGAAAACCTGGATATTCCTAATGAGGCCATGATGTATATCGCGAATCAAATTGATACAAACATCCGTGAGCTCGAAGGGGCACTGATTCGTGTTGTCGCCTATTCTTCCTTAACGAATCAGGATGTATCAAGCCATCTCGCGGCTGAGGCGTTAAAGGATATCATCCCGTCCAGTCGTCCAAAAATGATCACGATTCAGGATATACAGCATCAAGTCGGGGAATTTTATAATCTACGGCTGGAAGATTTCAAAGCGCGTAAGCGGACGAAGGCTGTGGCTTTCCCAAGGCAGATTGCCATGTATCTTTCCCGTGAGCTAACCGACTATTCTTTGCCGAAAATCGGTGAAGCTTTCGGTGGACGTGACCATACGACTGTTATTCATGCGCACGAAAAAATCTCCAAATCCATTCAAGTGGATCAGGATCTATTCAAAGTTATCAACAACCTCATAGAGAAAATCAAAAATCCAACCTGAACAAGTTCAGAGCCTATACACAATTTATACACATGTGGATAGGCTTGATTTTATTAGGGTTACAGAGAGTTATCCACATATTCAGTGCGCCTATTACTATTACTATTATATTTTAAAGATATACATCACCTATATAAGGCCCGCGTCAACGCGTGCTTGAAGGATTAAAACCCGTAGGAGGAACTTATGAAGATTAGCATTCTGAAAAACGTTTTGAACGAGGCTATACAACATGTATCCAAAGCGATATCCAGTCGGACTACCATTCCAATTCTGAGTGGTATTAAGCTGGATGTGAATCATCAGGGCGTCACATTGACCGCCAGCGATACAGACATCTCCATTCAATCCTTTATTCCCATGGAGGATGGTGACCAAACAGTCGTTCAGGTCGAACAACCCGGTAGTGTAGTGTTGCCAGCTAAATTCTTTGTCGAAATTATCAAAAAGTTGCCATCGCAGGAGATCCGTATGGAGGTCAAGGACCAATTCCAAACCTTTATCTCATCAGGTGCTACTGAAATTCAGATCGTTGGCTTGGACCCTGAGGAATTCCCGGTGCTCCCCAACATTGAAGAAAACCAAGTGATCTCTGTTCCAGGTGATTTGCTTAAAAATATGATTAAACAAACGGTATTCTCCATCTCTACCCATGAAACGACACCAATTTTGACTGGTGTATTGTGGAATCTGGCTGAGGGTGAATTGAAATTTGTTGCAACGGACCGCCACCGCCTTGCTACCCGCAGCGCTCATTTGGAGGGAACTGAAGGCTTACGTTTTAGCAATGTTGTTATTGCAGGCAAAACGCTCAATGAGCTGAGTAGAATTATTCCAGATCAAAATATGCTTGTGGATATCGTCGTAGCGGACAACCAGGTATTATTTAAGGTGGATCGCGTTTTATTTTATTCCCGTATTTTGGATGGCACATATCCTGATACTTCTAGAATTATTCCGACCTCCTACAAAACAGAACTGGTTGTGGACACAAAAAGTTTGAGCGAGTCTATTGACCGCGCTTATTTGCTGTCCCGTGAGGAAAAAACGAATATTGTAAAAATGCAATCGTTGGAGAATGGCGATCTAGAGATTTCCTCCAGCTCATCTGAGCTTGGCAAGGTGCGTGAGGAAGTAAATGTGTCCAAATTTGAGGGAGAGCCGCTCAAAATCTCGTTCAACTCCAAATATATGCTCGACGTGCTGAAGGTAATTGACAGCGAGCAGCTGACGATCGCTTTTACCGGCATTATGAGCCCCATTATTTTAAAACCGGCAGACTCCAGCAATGCGCTGTACATCATCCTGCCATATCGCACAACCAACTAGCGTTACCTAACCGAGAACAAGCGAAAGGATGAATAGGCCTTGAAACCGATATCTATACAGACCGAATACATCAAGCTCGATCAATTTTTGAAATTAGCCGATTGTGTATCCACAGGAGGCATGGCTAAAGCCCTGCTGCAGGAAGGACAAGTCCGTGTTAATGGTGAACCGGAAGAACGCCGTGGAAGAAAATTGTACCCAGGTGATACCGTTGAAGTAGAGGACATTGGACGCTTCGAGGTTACGGCAGGAGCATGATCGCCTGAACGGCAAGGACTCCTTTTAGGTGCGGAATAATGAGGGGGACCCTAAGTGTTTGTGAACAACATTGTTTTGCAGCAGTATCGGAACTATGAACAGTTGGAGCTGAATGATTTCGGACCCGTTAATTTGCTGATCGGACAAAATGCGCAAGGCAAAACGAATTTGGTTGAGGCAATTTTTGTACTGGCTTTAACGAAAAGTCACCGAACGTCTCGCGATAAGGAATTAATTTCTTTCGGGGCGACTTCCACTCATCTAGCAGCCGATGTGGATAAAAAATACGGAAAAATCAGATTGGATCTCTCGTTATCCACACAAGGCAAAAAAGCAAAGATCAACGGACTAGAGCAGCGAAAGCTGAGCGATTTTATCGGTTCGTTAAACGTGGTTATGTTTGCGCCCGAGGATCTGGAAATCGTCAAAGGAACACCGGGGGTTCGCCGCCGGTTTCTTGACATGGAAATCGGACAGGTTGCGCCAGGATATTTGTATCATTTGCAGCAGTATCAGAAAGTGCTGGTTCAGCGAAACAACCTGCTCAAGCAAGCCTGGGGTAAAGATATGACGTCGGTACAGCTGATGCTAGAGGTATGGAATGAGCAACTTGTTGAGCATGGTGTTAAAATTGTAAAAAAGCGGAAACAATTTATAACAAAGCTACAAAAGTGGGCTCAGGCCATTCATGAGGGGATTGCAGGTGGGACAGAAGAGTTAAAATTAACCTATGTTCCCTCCTTCGGTGAGTCAGAGGAAGAAGATGAAGCTGTCTTATTGGAGCGATTTATGATAAAGTTATCCCAAATGAGGGAACAGGAAATCCGCCGTGGCATGACTTTGGCGGGACCCCATCGTGATGATTTAGCCTTTGCCATTAACGGCAGAGAAGTGCATACGTATGGTTCTCAAGGGCAGCAGCGGACGACGGCCCTGTCTTTGAAGCTGGCCGAAATAGAATTAATTCATGAGGAAATTGGGGAGTATCCTATCCTGCTGCTGGATGATGTGTTGTCCGAACTGGACCCCTATCGTCAGACTCAGCTAATCGAGACTTTCCAAAGCAAGGTACAGACCTTTATCACGGCAACCGGGATTGAGACGTTGAACGCAGAACGACTTAAGGGTGCCCATATTTATCACGTCCACGACGGGCATGTGGAACACTAAGGAGTGAGTGACCGCTATGTATATTCATCTGGGTGGAGAAAAGATCATCCGCTCGTCAGAGCTTGTGGCTATTTTCGATATCTCGATTGAAAAATCCTCTAAAATCTCCAAACAATACGTGAACCACGCCCAACAGCAAAAGCATGTCGAGATGATTGGCGAAGAGGAAGCCAAGTCCATCGTAGTAACTCAGAATACGGTGTATTATTCCCCCATCTCCTCAACAACACTCAAAAAGCGGGCAAACCAGTTTTTTGCCAATGCTTAACCATAGAAATCTATAGAAGTAGGTGAAAGGCATGTCTATGAATCAACCGTCTTATGATGCGGGCGAGATTCAGGTCCTTGAAGGCCTGGAGGCGGTTCGGAAACGTCCCGGGATGTATATTGGCTCCACGAGTGTCAAGGGGCTCCATCATCTGGTCTGGGAAGTTGTGGACAACAGCATTGACGAAGCGCTGGCGGGTTATTGTAACAGCATTCAAGTTGTCGTTCACGAAGATAACAGCATTACCGTTACAGATAACGGCCGCGGTATTCCGGTAAGTGAACACGCCAAAATGAAAAAATCGGCGCTGGAAGTCGTAATGACCGTGCTTCACGCAGGTGGTAAATTTGGAGGCGGAGGGTACAAGGTATCCGGTGGTCTGCACGGGGTTGGTGTATCCGTGGTGAACGCTCTCTCCAGCAAAATGATCGTCCGTGTTAAACGGGATGGACATGTATATGAGCAGGAATATCATCGTGGTGTTCCACAGTATGATGTCAGAGTCATCGGTGACACAGAAGAGACAGGTACCCAAACGACCTTCTATCCGGATGAACAGATTTTTACTGAAACGACCGTATATGACTATGATACGCTTCAGACGCGGATTCGTGAGCTAGCCTTCCTGAACAAAGGCATCGCAATCAGCCTGACTGATGAACGGACAGGCGCCAGCGATTCATTCCACTATGAGGGCGGAATCAGTGAATATGTGCAGTTTCTGAATCAAAAAAGGGAAGCCCTGCATGAACAACCGATTTATGTCGAAGGTTCACGTGATATGATTCAGGTCGAAGTTGCATTGCAATATAACGACAGCTATACTGAAAATATTTATTCTTTCGCCAACAATATCAACACCCATGAGGGCGGAACGCACGAATCAGGTTTCAAGAGTGCATTAACTCGGATTATTAACGATTATGCACGCAAAAATGGGCTGATTAAGGATAACAACGCCAATTTAACCGGTGATGATGTACGCGAGGGTTTGACAGCGATTATTTCCGTCAAGATCCCAGAACCACAGTTTGAGGGTCAGACGAAAACAAAGCTCGGCAACAGTGAAGTGCGAGGAATTGTCGAGTCTCTGTTCGCAGAGAAACTTCAGGAATTCCTAGAGGAAAATCCGGCTGTCTCCCGCCGTGTAGTCGATAAATCATTACAAGCAGCCCGTGCCCGGGAAGCAGCACGCAAAGCGCGTGAGCTTACACGTCGTAAAAGTGCGCTGGAAATCAGTTCGCTCCCAGGTAAGCTGGCGGATTGCTCCTCCAAGGACGCTTCGATCAGTGAATTGTACATCGTCGAAGGTGACTCGGCAGGTGGATCGGCCAAGCAAGGGCGTGATCGTCACTTCCAAGCGATTTTGCCAATTCGCGGTAAGATTTTGAATGTGGAAAAAGCACGTTTGGACCGTATTCTATCCAGTGATGAAATACGCTCGATGGTTACAGCAATGGGTACAGGGATCGGGGATGATTTTGACATCGCCAAAGCTCGTTATCACAAGGTCATTATTATGACCGATGCCGATGTCGACGGTGCCCATATTCGTACATTGTTGCTGACGTTCTTCTATCGCTACATGCGTAAAATCATTGATGCGGGCTATATATACATTGCTCAGCCGCCACTATTTAAAATTGAGCGTAACAAAGTTGTGCGTTATGCGAACTCTGAGGCGGAACGTGACGAGATTATCAAGGAATTTGGAGAAAATGCCAAATACAATGTACAGCGCTATAAAGGTTTGGGCGAGATGAATGCGACCCAACTTTGGGAAACCACGATGGACCCTGAGAGCCGTACAATGCTACAGGTAACGGTCAGTGATGCGATGCTGGCGGATACGCTGTTCAATACCTTAATGGGTGACAACGTAGAACCACGTCGTGACTTTATCCAGGAACATGCAAAGTACGTGAAAAACCTAGATTTTTAATATGTGCTATTCCATGAAGTAAGAGTTCACAAGGGGCGCCCCAATGGGCGTCCCTTTTCTTGTCATTAACCAGGCAGGATGGATTTGAAAATTTAAATTCAAAGTTTCAGGCTTTTTTCTTAGAGCGTACAGGTTTACCCGTAGATGCCGTATACCGGCCGTAGCCTACTGCATATCTGAATATTTTGTGATAGAGGCTTTTGTTTGGGAGGGAAGCGAACACTTTGATGGCTGGTCTAGTGTTGACCTCCAGAATCCACGGATAGTTTTGCTGATCCAATCCCACATCTAACCCAATTTCTCTTAAACGAGGGTATCTTTTTTGTAGCTGCCAGGCTACCCGCTCGCCCATTTTTGATAATTTTTGCTCCAGTCGTACGGCCTCCTTAACGTCCATGTATGGAGCTACTAGTTCATTAAAAAAGCGTGTTGTCCCGCCGCTGTGATGATTGGTGACGACTTTGTCAGGAGCAGCTACGCGTCCTACAATAAGCGTAGTTTCCCATTGGTGCCTCAAGTTCATCTGGGTTAACACCCTAAGATCGAAAGGACGGTTTTCATGATGAAGCAGGGGAATCCCGCGCTGTATCAAATATGGGCGTTTCTTTATACGAGAAGAAACCACCCTATGCAGCTCATCCAGACTTTCAAAGGTGAGGATATCTACTTCATAGCGCAGCACATACCAAGTTCTCTCCTCGATGATTCCCTCTTCTGTCGGCGGAAGCGGCTCTGTCTGCTTTTCTGCACGCATAACCCCTTTTCCATAAGTGCCATTATCCGGCTTAATATAGACAGTTCCATACACCGCCAACATTTCATTCAAGTGCTCAAACGTGTACAAACGTGTTTCCGGTATATATGCGGCCAATGCCGGATTGGGGAGAATGGCATTTGTTTTGGCCCACTTACTGGATACTCGCTGAATAGACAAGTATTCTCATCCTTTCTTTTTGAAATATGAGTCATGTAACTGGAATCCACATCCTTTAACAAAACAAGGGAAACTAAAGGACAAGCGCGTAAAACAATGATATAATAGAGAAATACGGCGTTTTTCGGAATTTTGCTAAGTAGAGCCCTGACCGTATACGTATTGTATGTGGTAAAGGCCCTTTGGGTGGGGGCTAATCCCCAGTTCAGGGGAATTTGTTATAATCAGGGCTTGTAAGATCTACAAGAAAATAGCAATCTGCCTATAAGGCAGAAGGGGAATGACGAGGGTTTTACGCTGTAAAGAGGGCAAATGTGTTTAATTGTGCTCTTTTTGTGAAAGTAATATAATTATACAGATGAGGATTTCAGCCAAAATCCTGCGCAAGGAGCGGAGTATATAGGCAGTGTCTTGTTGGGATTTTCACATAGAGAGCGCTGTATTGAAGGATGAGAAGGAGGACCAGCATGGCGGATCAAAATAACTCGCAAATCATCAATAGGGATATCGGAGTGGAAATGCGCGAATCCTTTATGGATTATGCCATGAGTATTATTGTTAGCCGTGCCTTGCCTGATGTGCGGGACGGACTGAAGCCGGTACATCGTCGTATTCTGTACGCGATGTCCGAGCTAGGCATGTCGCCAGATAAGCCTTATAAAAAATCGGCAAGAATCGTCGGTGAAGTGATCGGTAAGTATCATCCTCATGGTGATACGGCTGTATATGACACGATGGTACGGATGGCGCAGGATTTCTCCTTGCGTTATATGTTGGTGGATGGACACGGTAACTTTGGCTCCGTGGATGGAGATATGGCAGCAGCCATGCGTTACACTGAAGCACGGCTGTCCAAGATTGCCATGGAGATGCTTCGTGATTTGAACAAAGAGACCGTTGATTTTATGCCGAACTACGATGGTGAAGAGAGCGAGCCTGTCGTATTGCCTGCACGTTATCCTAACTTGCTGGTTAACGGTGTCGGCGGGATTGCAGTTGGTATGGCAACCAATATTCCTCCGCATAACTTGGGAGAGGTTATTGATGGTGTACAAGCTCTGATTGAAAACCCTGACATTACGCCGATGGAACTTATGGATTACATTCAAGGTCCTGACTTTCCTACAGCAGGTTATATCTTAGGCCGCTCAGGCATTCGTCAAGCGTACCAGACTGGCCGCGGATCTGTGACCATGCGTGCGAAGACCACCATAGAGGAGATTGGCAATAAAGCACGGATTATCGTGCATGAGTTGCCTTACCAAGTGAATAAGGCGCGCCTAGTCGAGAAAATTGCTGAATTAGTACGTGACAAGCGTATTGAAGGCATTACAGATCTTCGAGACGAATCAGACCGTACGGGTATGCGTATCGTTATCGAGCTGCGTAGAGATGTGAACCCGAACGTCGTTCTGAACAATTTGTTTAAACATACGGCCATGCAGTCCAATTTCGGGATCAATATGCTGGCCATTGTAAACAATGAACCGAAGATTTTAAACCTGAAAGATGTCTTGTATTATTATCTCAAGCATCAGGTTGAGGTTATTCGTCGCCGGACAGAATTCGATCTGAAAAAAGCTGAAGCTAGAGCACACATCCTCGAAGGTTTGCGTATTGCTCTTGACCATCTGGACGAAGTTATTTCTTTGATTCGTTCTTCCCAAACTGCAGAAGCAGCTCGTGAAGGACTGATTGAGCGTTTCTCGCTGACTCTTGAGCAGGCCCAGGCTATTCTCGATATGCGTCTACAACGCTTAACCGGTTTGGAACGTGAGAAGATCGAGAATGAATACAACGAGCTAATCCAAAAGATTATGGAGTATCGTGAAATTTTGGCGAATGAGCATTTGGTGCTCAATATCATCAGCGAAGAGCTGAATGAGCTGAAAGGACGCTTTGCCGATGAACGTCGCACTGAAATTACAGTGGGTGAAGAAAGTATTCTGGATGAGGATCTCATTCCGCGTGAAGACGTTATTATTACTGTAACCCATACTGGATATATCAAACGCCTACCTGTTACTACGTATCGCAGTCAAAAACGCGGTGGTCGTGGTGTAGTAGGTATGGATACCAAAGATGAGGACTTCGTAGAGCATCTGTTCATTACGAATTCACATCACCATTTGTTATTCTTTACTGATAAGGGTAAGGTGTACCGAATTAAGGCCTATGAGATTCCAGATTTAAGCCGGACAGCTCGGGGAACACCGATTATTAACCTGATTCAGATTGAACAGGGTGAGTCGATCAATGCAGTAATTCCAATTGAGGAATTTGTGGAGGACAGTTATCTGTTCTTTGCGACCCAACATGGGATTATTAAGAAGACACCTCTTGATGACTATGCGAATATCCGCAAAGGTGGCCTGATTGCCATTAATTTGCGTGAAGATGACGCCCTGATCGAAGTGAAGCTGACTGATGGACAGCAGGAAATGATTATTGGTACAGCACAAGGCATGTCTATCCGTTTCCCTGAAAGTGATGTACGATCTATGGGGCGTAGCGCTACAGGAGTTAAAGGGATTAGTCTTGATGAAAGTGATGCTGTAATTGGCATGGATATCGTTGATACCAACCTGGATATTTTGATTGTAACAGCCAAGGGTTATGGCAAACGTACCCCTGCTGTGGATTATCGTATCCAGAGCCGTGGAGGCAAAGGGATCAAGACGATTAACGTTACCGACAAAAACGGTCCGGTTGTTGGCCTCAAGGTTGTAAAAGCCGAAGAGGATCTGATGATTATTACAGCTAGCGGCACCTTGATCCGGACTAGCATGGGGGAAATCTCCACGATGGGACGGAATACACAAGGGGTAAGGCTGATTAATATTCGTGATGATGATGCGGTTGCAACGGTTTGTCGGGCGAACAAGAATGAGGAGCAAGATGAACTGCTTGAGGATTTATTAGAGGACGGAGGAACTGGTGAAGAGCCAACTCTGTCATCTGCTGAACCAACTCTTGGAGATAATACAGAAGATACGGAAGGTAACGATCTAGCATCTTCTGAGGAAGAATAAGCCTTGAATATGGAAACGACATTGTTGTTTTAAAATTAGGGGAAGGGACTCTCTGACTATTTGGTCAAGAGAGTCTTTTTTCTTGTTCAGGCTGACGAATTCAAATTTAAATGGCATAAAATGAATGTACAGGATCATTCCCAAGTAATATAATGACATCATAACTGGCAGCTGGAGCAGCTGTTGTGAGAACAGAGAGGTTGACCATGACAACTGTACCCGTATCGGAATTAAAAGCAGGACTTAAATTACAAAGCGACGTATTTACTGAAATGGGCAGCTTGTTGCTACCGAAGGGACGCATCCTGCTACCACGTGACTTGGAGATTTTAGAGGCATTCCTGATTCAACAAGTAGAGGTAGGTACTGACGATCTTACAAAGTCCAGTAGTGAGCCTACCGCTGGTCGATCTGGAACAGATGAATCGCAGGAAGCTTCCTTGGATGGGCGAGACGGATCTGAACAATTCCAGGTTGAGTATGACAAAATGGTGATGCTCGTTAAAAGTGCGTTTCAATCAGTGCTTGTCTCTAATTTATCTATATATGAGTTGCGGGGACAACTGGAGTCCTTACTGTCCCATATTCAACGTTATAATGTAATGACCTATACTCCGCCAGCTATGATCGAAGTGGACTATATTTTTCACAATGCTGTGCTAACCTCCCTTACCTCTTACTCCATTGCACAATGGATTGGGTTGCCTCAAAAGGATTGGATGCAGGTAGCTTTTGCTGGATTGCTGCATGATATAGGGAACGCTAAGATGGACCCGTCCATTCTGTACAAGCCCTCCCAACTAACGCGGGAAGAGCAAGAAGAGATACGTCTTCATACATCACTAGGATACCAAATGCTTAGAAATGTGAAGGCTATTAACGAAGGTGTGCGTTTGGCAGCTCTTCAGCATCATGAAAAAGTGGACGGCACTGGATATCCATTGCGTCTTAAAGGAGAGCAAATCCACATATACGCTAAAATCGTCGGAGTGGCTGATGTATTTCATGCTATGACTTTGGAGAAAACATACCGACCTGCCCAATCACCATATTTGGTTTTAGAGCAAATCAAATCAGAATCATTTGGAAAGCTGGACCCAAGTGTCGTGCAAGTCTTCATTCAAAAGTTAACCCAATTTAATAATGGGACCAAGGTACGTCTTAGTGATAAGCGAACAGGGGAAATTATATTCGCTGATCGGGATCACCCGACTCGTCCGTTAATTCAAGTAGATGGGGAGATCATTAACTTGATGCTTCAAAGAGAGCTTTATATCGAGTGTATTGTTACTTAACTAAGTCTTTTAAAAAAAACAGTTGCACAATATAGTGAATATATGATATATTATTTCTTGTCGCTTCAAGTTGTAAAAAGAGAGCGAAAAACACTTTTGAAAAAAGTGTTGACACAGAACTAGAAAACATGATACACTATAAAAGTTGCTGAGGGGAACGAAAAATCCAAAGCAAACAAGAATGTTTGATCTTTGAAAACTGAACAACGAGTGAGTAAACTGATTTTGTTCGCAAAATCAAACATGAGATAATTTATTTCGTCAGTTTCAAAATGAGCTAATCGCTCTTTTAATAAACCAGCTTCGGTTGGTCTTTAATGGAGAGTTTGATCCTGGCTCAGGACGAACGCTGGCGGCGTGCCTAATACATGCAAGTCGAGCGGGGTTATTTAGAAGCTTGCTTCTAAATAACCTAGCGGCGGACGGGTGAGTAACACGTAGGCAACCTGCCCACAAGACAGGGATAACTACCGGAAACGGTAGCTAATACCCGATACATCCTTTTCCTGCATGGGAGAAGGAGGAAAGGCGGAGCAATCTGTCACTTGTGGATGGGCCTGCGGCGCATTAGCTAGTTGGTGGGGTAAAGGCCTACCAAGGCGACGATGCGTAGCCGACCTGAGAGGGTGATCGGCCACACTGGGACTGAGACACGGCCCAGACTCCTACGGGAGGCAGCAGTAGGGAATCTTCCGCAATGGGCGAAAGCCTGACGGAGCAACGCCGCGTGAGTGATGAAGGTTTTCGGATCGTAAAGCTCTGTTGCCAGGGAAGAACGTCTTATAGAGTAACTGCTATAAGAGTGACGGTACCTGAGAAGAAAGCCCCGGCTAACTACGTGCCAGCAGCCGCGGTAATACGTAGGGGGCAAGCGTTGTCCGGAATTATTGGGCGTAAAGCGCGCGCAGGCGGCTCTTTAAGTCTGGTGTTTAATCCCGAGGCTCAACTTCGGGTCGCACTGGAAACTGGGGAGCTTGAGTGCAGAAGAGGAGAGTGGAATTCCA
>NZ_JCAJRU010000035.1:0-27294 GCF_059447605.1 Paenibacillus sp. N119s
GAACGATCCCATTACTTCCTCCGGGAATATTGCCTATACATTACACTTTTACGCTGGATCTCATTTTCAGTCGCTCCGGGACAAAGCCAACTACGCAATGAGCAAGGGCATCCCGCTGTTTGTTACCGAGATGGGCTTTGTTAATGCGGATGGCGACGGCGGTATTAATTACGATTCCACGAACCAATGGCTTGACTGGATGAACCAGAATAACCTGTCATGGGCCAACTGGGCGATCAATGACAAGGCAGAAGGTGCCAGTATTTTCAACGCGAACGGGAGTCTCACAGCAGGTGGTAACTATCTGAAAAGCATTCTAGCTGGGCACGCTCCGTACGCAGAGTGGAGACAGAATACAGCTTGTGGTGGTAGTAGTGCGAACACATTATATGACTTCGAGGGTAGTACGCAGGGCTGGACCGGTTCGAATATATTCGATGGTCCATGGAGCGTGAATGAGTGGTCATCTAAGGGCAGTAATTCTCTTAAAGCGGATATCAATATGTCTGCGAATTCCCAGCACTCCCTGCTTCTCTCACAAAAACGCAACCTTAGTGGGAAGACAACATTAAATGCGACCGTCAAGCATGCATCTTGGGACTCCGCAGGTGAGGGAATCTACGCCAAAATTTATGTTAAGACAGGTCCTAATTGGGTTTGGAATGCAGGCAAAGTCGTCAAGATTAATTCTTCTGGAGGTACGACACTGTCGATTAACCTTGCATCAGTACCTAATCTTGACGATGTTAGGGAAATCGGCGTACAATTCCTGACCTCCGAGAACAGCAGCGGTAAGTCAGCCGTTTATGTTGACAACGTGACGCTTCAATAACGCATTCCTAAGCTTCCCGGGTTGAAGGACCTCATCTCCATCCCGGGATTTCTCCTTTCAACTAAGTTATTTGAGGGTAGGGGAATGAGAGGAGTGGCAGTTGAGTGATTCAATAAAGTAGTGACGTAATAACATTATGACATGCACTTTCATCACAGTGACATTCCATTACATAAGAATTGTTAGATATACTTGAGCTGCCTAAGGTTAGTATTTTGCTAGGATAAGAAAGGATGAAGTCAGTGACTTATATCGCACAAGAGAATCGATACGAACAAATGAAATATCGGCGGATTGGACGGAGCGGCGTCAAGCTCCCGGCTGTTTCGCTTGGTTTGTGGCAGAATTTCGGAGGGGACAAACCGTTTGAGGATATTCGTGCAATGATATTACGCGCCTTCGATCTAGGTGTCACGCACTTTGATTTGGCGAACAATTACGGCCCGCCTCCAGGATCCGCTGAGGAGACCTTTGGAAACGTTTTAAAAAAGGACCTCGCATCTTATCGGGATGAGCTGTTTATTTCCACTAAAGCTGGCTTCTATATGTGGCCTGGTCCGTACGGTGAGTGGGGATCGAGAAAAAACCTGCTTGCAAGCCTGGACCGTAGCCTTCAGCGGATGGGACTCGACTACGTCGATGTCTTTTACCATCATCGTCCTGATAGCGGTACCCCGTTAGAGGAGTCGATGGGAGCGCTCGCTCATGCTGTGAAGTCAGGCAAAGCACTGTATGTTGGTTTGTCCAATTACGGACCGGAGGAGACGAAGCAAGCAGCTGTGATCCTTAAAAACCTTGGTACACCGCTGCTCGTCCACCAGCCTATGTATTCGATGCTGAACCGGTGGATTGAGAACGGACTTCAGGACGTACTGGCTGACGTGGGAGCCGGATCAGTGGCTTTCTGCCCGCTTGGTCGCGGACAGTTGACGGGAAAATACATCGATAAGCTGGAAACTGAGTTTAAAACAGGCCTGCGCACGTTGAAACCAGAGGCCGTATCTCAGGAGCGGATCAACAAATTCCGTGCGCTGGAGGCCATCGCGAAGCGCCGGGGTCAAACGTTGCCGCAAATGGCGTTGACATGGGCGCTGCGCGAAGGCGGTGTGGATTCGGTGCTAATCGGTGCAAGCCGTGTAGGTCAAATCGAGGAAAATATGCAAGCAGTACACGCGGAACCGCTATCGGCAGCGGATCTTCAAGAGATTGATCACGTTATGCATAAGATCGGGGATATCCCCTGGTAATGTTATAGCAATAATACGAACCGGTATACGGGCAAATCAGTCGAGTCTTGAAAGAACAATTGAACTATCTCTTTTAAGCTTAGCACGAAAGTGTGATGGAGAAAGTCCCTTCACTTTTTTAAACATTTTGGAGAATAGCAACGGGTCGTTGTAGCCAACAGAATAGGAGACTTCCGCGATGGACAGCTGCGAATTGCTCAGTAGATCACCTGCTTTGTCCATCCGGAGGTTTAACAAGTATTGTTGTGGGGAAACATTAAGAATTTCTTTGAAAAGAATGGACAGATAGACACGATCAATCCCAACCATGTGTGCGACCTCGGAAATGGCAACTCTTTGGTTATAGTTCATTCGAATAAACTCGACCGCTTTACGGATGTAGGTGTCCTTGGGCTTTACCTCGGGCAGTAGCTGACTCGTAGCGACCAACATTTCGATCCAATCGGCGAGTAACCTGAACAAAATGCTCTGCCTTCGCAGCTCACAAGTACTGTGGTTCTCGTTACAGGCAGTAAATTCATCCAAATAAGAATCAAACCAAAACAACGGAGCGTACCTGAATACGGGATGATGAGGAGAAATGTGCGCCCGCTCCAATAAAGATATAACCTCGTTACCCGAAAAGGCAATCCAAGAATAAATCCAAGGATCGGTCTGGTCCGCTTCCATGTAACAAAGAATGTTGTCGTATACAATAAAGCCTTCGCCTTGTTGAAGATGAAAAGTCTTTCCGTCAATCTGGTAAACGCCTTTGCCCGCGTGGATAAACATGATTTTATATTGCCCTTTGATACCGGGCCCCCAAGAGTAGCTGGGTTCACAAATTTGTTTGCCGTGATAACCGTAACGAATATCCATCTGATTGCTTGCCCCCTATGATATTACATCATGACATATGATCTTTTGAAAGTCACTTGTGAAATGTGTTACTTGAAGAGTTTTATGGAGGCTGCAAAATACTTCGCGAAGATGTTAGACGAAACTTTGTTATAATGGTTAGAACGGAACAGTGTTAAACTGATGCAGGTGAGAAGGATCATGCAGCATTGATGCAGCTTGATTTTGCTTCAAGATGGAGGAAGTGTTCCAATCTTAATTTGCAACTTTTAAAACCATAGGAGGACGAATACGAACTTGGATATTGTAGTCAGAGAACTGAAGGCTGAGGACGATGAGTGGGGTACAAATCTTGATGGCAGCTTTATCGTGGATTCTATCCTTGTCTTGCAATTTACGGGACAGCGAATCGAATATACGGTGAAGGAAAGGCCTTTTAGTAAAAAAAACTACGATGATGATCAGTTTAAAGAAGACATCGCTCAGGACTATTCGAACTATATCGGTAATCCCAACCAAATCATATATTTAGCACTCGTAAACAATCAAGTCGCGGGTCAAATTGTTCTGAAAAGGAACTGGAACAAATATGCATATGTGGAAGATATCAAAGTCGACAAGCTATATAGAGGCTTCGGTATTGGTAAGAAACTAATCGAACAGGCTAAACGCTGGGCGAGGGATGGCAGAATGCCAGGAATCATGCTGGAGACACAAAACAATAATGTTCGGGCATGTAAATTTTATGAAAGTTGCGGTTTTGTCATCGGTGGGTTCGATTCCTATGTTTATAGAGGCCTAGATAAAGAAAGTGACGAAATCGCGATCTATTGGTATCTGATGCTTGATTAACAAGTGATTACTCTCAGAATATACTTAATAAGACAGAAATATTGACGGCTTCTTTAAGATATCCCCCCGATCATCTATACTAAGGACATTACGACACACATTTATTTGAATAGAGGAGGGCAATAACATGACTAAAAAGAGAATGGAATGGGAGGAAGGGAATTGGATCAATTCACCTTTATATGCCCGGAAGGAAGGAGACTTCCTTAAGGTTGCGCCTGAAAAGGGGAGAGATTTTTGGAAAAAGACATTATATGGTTTTGAATTTGAGGATGGGTCCGCTTTATTATCAGATTGGAATAACAACACGGCGGTGGAAGTGTCGTTTCAACTCGCATCATTTACGGAGCTTTACGATCAGGCAGGTATTTTATTATACAATGGCCCGGAGCAATGGATTAAAGCGGGGATAGAAATCAATGATGGCATTCCTCAGCTTTCAACAGTCGTAACCGCTGGATATTCTGACTGGTCACTTGCGGCTGTGCCGGAGTGGGTCGGTGAAGAAGTCACCCTCCGCGCTTCCATCATCAGGGATGCTGTGGTTATTCGCGCACGGACGGAGAATCACGGATGGCGAACGATTCGTGTGGCACGTTTTCCCTACACCACTGGAAATCAGGCAGGTCCATATACCTGTTCGCCAACTCGTGAGGGCTTTGAGGTTACCTTTACTCGCTGGCACTTTACAGAGCGGGACCAAGACCTTCATAGTGATCCTCCTGTAGAACATCATTGAAGAACGAATGTACAGCTGATCAGAATATTATGGATATCCTATGGCCCAATTGGAAAATTGCTACTAGACATAATAAAAATACATACCATTAAAATTCCGATTGCGTCATGTCTAAGTTCAGTTTTTCGTAAGAGGCATGAGGTTAAAAAATAATCGAAGAGTGAGGCGGGGGAGCCGTAACCTGTTCGGTTCAACAGGGCTGATTTGATGAAAAGTATGCCCCATAGGGTACACACAGGGTAGTGTAAATGACACACTCTACTGTGTACTCTATGGGGCATAATTATATATGTCCTCAACCATTGTAAAGAATTTAAAAGATGTGTAGAGGGCAAGCGACTATTCTTCGAATGGCAAGCTCTCTCTAAGTACCCACAGATCATCGTAGCTGAAAATACGGTGATCAGCCTTAGACAAATCCTGCTGACCCGAGCCTGGGTTGTGCAAACCAATGCAGCGCATGCCAGCACTCTTGGCTGCATGCACACCGTTCCGCGAATCCTCAATAACAATGCAATGGACCGGGGCTATGCCGAGCAGTTCGGCGGCATATAGGAAGATGTCTGGAGCCGGTTTACCCTGGGATACCTCTTCTCCGGTGATTCGAATATCAAAGTAACGGCCAAGTCCCGTTTTTTCCATGATGAGGTCAATCAGCGCCCGTGGAGAGGAAGAGGCTACGGCAACCGGAATTCCTTTTTCCTGTAGCCAGTTCAGCCACCGTTCCAGTCCGTCGATCGCCGTCAGGCCCTCATGTGCTGTTATAGTCTGCATCACATTTTTTCGGTGAAAGGCAAGTGCCTCTTCCAATGTATTAGTGAGTTGGTGTTTGTCCAGCACTTGCCGCCACATGGATTCGAGTGTCACTCCGACATAAGTGTGATGCTCTTCTTCCGTCATAGGCGCACCGAAATGGGCAAAGGAGCTGCGTTCAACCTCAAAGTAAATCGGTTCGCTGTCTACTAACACCCCGTCCATGTCGAAAATGACCGCTTTGACCGGAACGGACGCTGATAGATCTCCTGTGCATTCATTATCCGTCGGTGTAACATGATGAATGCTCGTCATGTCCATTCTCCCCCTTGTTAGTGGCTAATTTAGTTGCCGGAGCCATTTGATTGCAGCACAATCTTGATTGCCTGGGATGAAGGCTGAAGTGTCCGCTCACTGATATTGCATCCAAGTGTCTTAAAGGCTTCATGGAAGTCATCAAGCGGATACGAGTGGGTTATGATTTTTTTGGCAGGAATGATTTGCTGCTCAATCAGGTAATGTGCCGTGGAGAACGTGCCCAGAGAATCAATCGAGCCGATGATTTTAAGGCTACGGTCAACTACCTCTTTCGGATTAAACGAGCTTACACCATCTCTCAGCCCTACCAGCATCAAATACCCGCCGCTCGCAAGCTGACTTAGTACCTCAGTGCCGACCACTCCTGTGGTATCCACAATCATGTCCACCTGTTTTTTTTCCGGAGCCAGCTTATGAATGGCCGCTTCCAGCGTGGCATGCGCGGACCAACGTTCGGGGGCAATAGAATCCGCAATAGCGAGCCGTTCCTCTGAGATGTCCACAAGGCAACCAGTCACGCCTTTCGAAGCAAGAGCATAGCTGTACAGAATCCCGATCGGACCTGCGCCTATAATAACAGTGGTAAAGTTCGGCAGCAGGTGAATCTGGTTGATTCCGGTCAGCATACAACTCAGCGGTTCGGTCAGCGTCGCTTCTTCATAGCTGATATGGTCCTTCAGCTTGTACAAAAAACGGTCCTCAGTCACATAGTAATCGGTGAACGTACCGTCGGCGCTGACTCCGGTCTCTGTTACGGATTTGTGGGTGCAATGATTTTGTCTTCCTGTCCGGCACATTTCACATTGACCGCAGTAGTATGTTGGATCAATCACCACCCGGTCCCCAGGCTTGAGTGAACTGACGGCTGATCCTACAGCGACAACATCCCCGGCTGATTCGTGGCCCAAGATCGTGGATGGCACGGCATGATATTTGCCACTAATGATACCTAGATCCGTACCGCATACGCCTGTCGCCCGAATCCGGACGAGTACATCGTTATCCTTTTTAATCTCCGGGATCGGTCTTTCCTCAAGTGCGACATCCCAAGCTGATTTGTATACTAGTGCAAGCATGAATAATTCCTCCTTTTGCCTATTGGGCAGATCGTTAGTGAAGGGTAGAAAGAACGGCATCAAGCCGTTTAACAATTTCGACAATCTCATCTTCTGTAGCCGTGAGAGAAGGTCTCACTTTGACCACATTGCCATAACCGTAACGGGAACCTCTGAGAATTAATTGCTGTTCCTCAAATGCACGATCGATAATCCCATTGCTTTTCACTGCATCCGGGGCATCGTCCTCATCTACAATTTCCAGTCCCCACATTAGTCCGACGCCACGAGCCTCACCAATGCAATCATGCTTGTCGGCCATCTCCGTCAGCAGGGATCCAAGCAGGTCTCCTTTGGACCGGACGGCTTCCATAAAACCGGGTTCGGTTACAACCTCCAGCGTGGATTTGGCTGCCGTGACCGAGATCAGATTGCTGCCCGAGGTAAAGGAATGCTCGTGCTTCTCCAGGACATCAAGACGAGACTGCATCAAGACCGCTGCAACCGGGACACCGATGCCACCCAGACCTTTGGCGAGTGTAATGATATCCGGTTGGATGTCAAACAGCTCACTTGCGAACATGTAACCTGTCCGCCCAATTCCGGTCTGCACTTCGTCAGCAATCAGAATCATTCCGTGCTCGTCGCATAGCTGACGGAGGCGCTTGAAATATCCTGGAGGCGGGATGATATTACCTCCGTTGCCCAGAATGGGCTCGATAATCATGCAGGCCACAGACCCTGAGCTTGCATACTCAATGGCGTCTGATATGGCGTCAATACAATGATGACCACACTTGTCTGGTGAAGAATTAAAGGGACAGCGATAGCAGTAGGGGGCAGGCACATGCAGAGAGTTTGCTGCAGTTGAGTTAGGAAAGTTTTTCCGGCGGAAGGCATTGCCGGAAATGCCTGTTGCGAATTGGGTTTGTCCATGATGTGACAGATGCAAGCTGATGATATCGGTAGCTCCGGTATATTTCTGGGCCAGTTTCACAGCACATTCGTTCGCTGTGGAGCCGGTAATATCTCTCATCCACCCAGCGTCGATACCGTTCGGGGCGTACTGGATTAGATGATCTAGGACTTCTTCGACATAAGGCTCTGTAAAAGACGAAGACATGTGAGCAAGATTGCCGACCTGCTCCTGTACTTTTGCGACGACATGAGGGTGGTTATAACCGAGCGACAAGTTGAAGGTGCCGGATACGCCATCCAAATACTCCTTGCCCGAATCGTCAATCAGAGTAATGCCTTTACCATATCTGAAACGTTCTTTGGTTAACGTATGCACGATATTTCCCCTCCATATCAGAATATAGATTCTTATTAAGTCATCTTATAAAAGTGTACCACCCTATTAGAGCATCACGCGGCTGAACTCACCTCCCCAAATAAGAAGTTTATCTTCCTCGCCCTCATGGGCAAGGGAGCACAATCTGGTGCTTCTGCGATTTCACAGATATGAGAGATAACCGCAGTAACAGAATCAGCCCGAAAAGCAAAAATGCGATAGGCCTCACCTCCCCTAAGAACTAAGCGATGTCATCCTTCCTTGCTCTGATGGACAAGTGAATCAACTACTCGGCTACCCCGATTGTTCCACAGATGCGTGAGAATAAGTGCCAGCAGCAAAATCAGAGTAAACCCTCCTAAAATCCAGAGGCTAGCCGCCACCGGCCATTCGCTCATGCTCCAGCCTATAACATATTGAAGCACCGATCCGCCAATTCCGCCTGACGCAATCAGAATGCTGGTCGTCCGTTCGGTCATTCCTGGAATCAGTACGTTGGCGTAGACAAGCGCGATACAGAAGAGGCCAGACATGAATATGCCTGCACCAAAAATGAGAAGGTATGTAACCCATTGGCTGGATATAAACACCATGGAAACCAGAAAACAGAAAGTTCCAATTGCACTCCATAACAGATAAGGAATATATCCTGCTGATTCTGCAATCTTTCCTGAGAACATACGACCAATGATCATTGCAATCCAAAGCACGCTGACACCTAGCGAGGCAACAGATCCCTGAAGTTGTAGCGTTTCTGTCAGAATAGAAGGTAGGAAGTTCATGAGCCCCAGTTCAAGACCCATATAAACAAAGAAGAAAATAATGAAGATTACTAGCAATACACGGTGCTGTCCTGAGTAACGAGCTTGTTCAACTGAACGCTCAGTAGTTCGTATGTCTGCTTGGGTGAGGTGAGTGGAGGCGGAAACAGGCATGGTAAGCCAAAATAGCAATAGGATAAAAGTAAGAAAGGAGATGGTGTAAAAAGTTAGATTCCATATTCCAAACCAGATATATAGGCTAACGATGGCAGGCATAAGCAGTGCACCAAGTGCAAAATAGACATCCAGCTTGGACATGGCCACGGCTTTTTGTTCCTCCGTAAACTCAATTGTAAACGCTCCGATGGATGATTCAATAATGCCTGAGCCGAAGCCAATGCAGATGGCCATTACGATGACCCAATTCCATGAGGGCAGTACACCCAAGATAGTACATGCGATGACAATACTCCCCAAGGCAATAGCAAGCATGGACTTGCGGCCCATATGTAGAGCCATGAAGGGAGTGAGCAGAACGCCGACAAGAAAGCCGAAAAACTGCAAGAACAGCAGTAATCCACCATCGCTGTATCCCCGTCCATAGTGAGGCAGCAAAGTCGGCAGTAATGCCCCAAGCACGACGCTGGTGACGCCGATTAATAGATAGAAAGCACAACTTAAAGCAAAAAGTCTCTTCAAGGCCTGTCCCTCCATAAGGTCATATTTTTTTATATGAGCATCGTTTTTACTAGAATATACCATCACTCTGGAAAAGTATATACAAAATTCAACAGAAAATGTAAAAATAAATAGCTATACTCTTAGTAATATGCTTCATGAACTGTGATACATATCATTTTTATTTTGAGGATGACTATCAGGGTTATGATAGGAAAGATAGATTATTCGCCTGTACTTTCGTACAATTGACTTCGATTTAGACATTGATTCATACTTCAAATGAACGGTTGATTAAAAAACATTGGAGGGGATATTTCATACGTTTGGAAGGAAAAGTTGCAATGTACTGAAACCAAAACACCAAATACTTGCTAACCTCATCAGTGACAAAGGGAGCCGTAACGTTGCCTGGAGGTAACGATCATCTCCATGTCGGCTAATCCCAGCTCCCGAAAAGCAGACTGTGCCTGTAAGGAAGGGTGGTGTGAATATCATCAAGGACTTTACGAGTCCACTCCTGACGATAGTAATACTATTTTTTAGCAGATCGCCGTTAGTGGGAGCAATTGAAGCATCTATTTTACTCTCTTGCCTTGAGCGAGACTATCCCAGACACCAAGCAAGTACATGACTCCAAGTGCACGGTCATACAAACCATAGCCTGGTCGACAATTCTTTTCCTCCCCCCATAGATGTCTGCCGTGATCAGGGCGTACATATCCCTGGAATCCGCTTTCATAATAAGCTTTTACTACTTCTGGTATATTGACGCTTCCGTCCTTTCTGCGGTGTGACACTTCAATAAAATCGCCATTCTCAAACACTCTAACATTGCGAATATGTGCAAAATGAATACGATCATGGAATTCCCGAATCATAGCTGGCAAATCATTCTCAGGATTGGTCCCTAGTGAGCCTGTACAGAAGGTTAGACCATTATAAGGACTGTTCACTGCATCCAGGATACGCCCGATGGTCTCACGACTCCGGACAATTCTTGGTAACCCGAAGATAGGCCATGCCGGATCGTCAGGATGAATGGCCATCTTGATGTCAGTCTCCTCGCAGACCGGGATGATGCGCTCAAGAAAATACTTTAGGTTGTCAAATAGCTTGTCTTCGGTGACATCCGCATAAGCAGCAAACAGCTCATCCAGTCTTGCCAACCGTTCCGGCTCCCACCCCGGCATTGTGAACTTCCCGGCTCCCTTAAGAATCCGATCCACCATTTGGTGGGGATTATCGGTAATGGCAGCCTTTTCATAAAAGAGAGCGTTGGAGCCGTCAGGCAACTCTCTATACAGCTCCGTTCTGGTCCAGTCAAAGACAGGCATAAAGTTATAGCAAATCACCTTGACGCCCACTTTGGCCAATTTGCGAATGGTGTCGATATAAATGTCAATATATTGATCGCGGGATGGCAAGCCGATTTTGATATCATCGTGGACATTTACACTTTCTACGACCGCCGTACTAAAGCCCTTGCTTGTAATCTGATCAGCTACCTCTTCAATTCGCTCCATTTCCCATACTTCACCAGCGACCTTCTCATGTAATGACCAGACAATGCCCATAACCCCCGGAATTTGCCGGATATGGTCCAGTGTAATATTGTCGTTGCCTTCCCCATACCATCTCCAGGTCATGTTCATAACGATACCCTCCCTAATCTTATCGATTCATCTTGTATACAAGATTGCTTTGATCATAAAGTACAAAGTTTGCCCTTGTCAATGAACATTTAAAAAGAGTTTATCACGCTAAAATGTTTTATAATAAAACCAGATTTATAAAGTGAAGGCAGGAATGATATGTTTACGAAGGAAGAAATCAAGCAGCTTCTTAAAAATGATATTTTGTCGTTGACCTTAAAGCCGGGGACTTTGCTCAGCGAGACGACCTTATCGGAACGTTTTCAGTTGTCCAGAACCCCGCTGCGCGATGTTTTGAAGCAGCTTGCACTGGAAGCTTACATTGATATTTATCCCAAGAAGGGGAACGTTGTCTCTTACATTGATCTGGAGTCCGTAGAACAAATGAGCTACTTGAGAAGCGCACTGGAAAAAGAGATTATGAGGGAGCTTTCTACGCAAGTTGCATTAAGCGATATACAGAAGCTGAGCGAAATTCTGGACAGACAGAAGGCTGTTATTGATGAAGATCATGCTACGGATCAATTTCTTATTTTGGACGATGAGTTCCACCATACTATGTTCCAACTGGTGAGCCGGGAGTTTCTTTGGCAGTTGATTCAGCATTCAAATGTTCACTATATCAGATATCGCAAGCTTCACATGCTGGGAACAGGAAAGCTGATGGAAATCTGGCATGAACACCAATCTATGCTGAAGTATATGTTGAATCACGAGACAAGCAAAATGGATGATCTGATTCACCATCACCTTAGAAAGGATATGCATTCTCTCGAATTTCTCCGGCAGTTCGCTGACTATATTAAGAAATGACGTTGCTCCTTCAAATAATTTATAAATATTGAAAAGTGGTTAACTCATGCGCACGGTTTCAACGAGTTGGGGGAATTGAATGGATTGGTGGAATTTTCATCAGCATTCGTGATCTTGTATACAAGATAGATAGAATGCTCCTTGAATATACGCATAAGTGGATATGATAAATTAAACAACTTTATTGTAGCTAGAGCTGAAAGAATGCAGGGTACACACGCGCGTTGTTGGCACAATAAATCCCTTGCCGCTTCATAATTGTAAAATAGAAGGGCAAGGGCTTGAGCATGCAGGATCTATACCCCTGAATAGGCCATGAAACCGCCATCTACAGGAATAACTGCTCCGGTCACAAAACCAGAGGTGGTTTCATCGGCCAGCCAAAGCAGCGTTCCGAGGAGATCTTCAGGTTCACCGAAACGACGCATCGGAGTGTGGGCAATGATCTTGGCCGAGCGCTCAGTAAGCGAGCCGTCCTCGTTGGTCAGCAATTGCCGATTTTGTTCTGTCAGGAAAAATCCGGGGGCAATGGCATTCACCCGAATGCCAGATTCGGCTAGATGTACGGCCAGCCACTGGGTGAAGTTGTTGATAGCAGCTTTGGCAGCGCTGTAAGCGGGAACCTTGGTCATCGGGCTGGGAGCGCTCATGGAGGATATGTTAAGGACCACAGCGCCAGGTCGTCCGATCATGCCTTTAGAAAAAACCTGTGTTGGAATTAAAGTCCCGATAAAATTTAAATCAAGCACATGACGGAAGCCAGGCACGCTGAGATCGAAAAATGTAGTAATGTCAGACTGGTCCAGATCTTTTAGATGAAACGTTTCCAGACTCGTATTCGCACTTGGGTGGTTGCCGCCTGCTCCATTGATTAAAATATCGCACGGACCAAGCAGACGGCTGACCGTTTCCTCAGCCTGTTTCATGCTTTCAACATCGGTCACATCACAGGCAACCGCGATAGATTCTCCGCCACGCTCACAGATTTCTTTTGCTACCAAATCGCCCTTGTCAACAGTACGGTTCAAAATGGCGACCTTGGCACCCTGACGGGCAAGCTCCTTGGCCATGGAACTGCACAGCACACCGGAACCGCCGGTTACCACAACTATTTTTCCGGACAAAGCCGGATGCAGGGGAAGACTAGTCATTTGGCATCCCTCTTTTCGTTGGAATATAAATCCGTATTACGCTTATACACGTTTCACAAGCTGCCATAATTTTAGCCTAAAAGCACATTGACGAGTTAAAGCCACATTCGTTACCAATCTCAATTATCGTTAACTTTGTGTGGATCAGCAAGTAGCAAGCCTGTTGAATCTTAATATGATTTAAATATTGAATAATCGTAAGTCCCGTGACTTCTTTAAAACGATGGCATAAATAATATTTGGATATGTAAAACGACTTGGCGATATCTTTGATTGTGGTGATCGGGTTTTTGATCTTAGCTCGAAAGTCGCAACTTAGAGTCGACCGGATCTTTATTACAATAGGGGACGAATTACCGCCTGAGGATGCCCTTTGGACGGATTCAACAAGAAGACAATCCTAAGTTAAACCAGCACCTTCAGGTGAAAGAGCGGAATTTAGATGCATTTCCTGAATATCCTTTAGTATGAGTTGCAAGTGTTCTCTAGCTGATGGATTCAATGGTTGTAAAGGACTTGAGATCAAGCCATTTATCTCGGCTGCTGCTGAAACAACACGCAAGCTGCCATATTGATGAAATAACGACCAAATAGGTTGAAGCAGTGTAGAGGGCTGTTCTGCCTCGTCAGCAAGACCCGCCTGGGCTAACCGTGTCATTTTTAGGCACGTCTTTGGGAACAAACCACTGAGAACGGAGTACCATGCTTCACAACCTGCATTTAAGCCAGTAACTGCAAATGAATCCCCACTTACTCCTATAGTTACATGGGGAGGAATGAACTCACGTAATTTTTTAATGCGTGTCTTGGCTGCTTCGGGATCGTTAGGTACTCCAGGAATCTTAATAGAACGAACATGAGGTAACTCAGCGATTCGGCCGTTAATTCATCACTGAAATGAAAATGGGAGATCCCTGGATTGTCATAGACACAAAGTGGGATGGAGAGTGAGTTTGTTGCCTGTTCATAGAGTGAAAATACTTCTTCATTCGTTAGTGCTTAAATAGGAAATAGGGGCTAGCAGTACTGCACTTGCTCCTGCTCTCTGTGCATCTTCCGCTAATCGAAGTACATCTAAAGTACGAATCGCACTAATACTTGTCATTACGAGAATTCCCTCAGCTGAATGGACAGCAATTAAGAGACAAATAACTGTACCAATTTTTTAGAGAAACTAGCCATTAGCTCAGGTTCGTTGTATGCTTTTTATCTTTATCATGATTTGGTGATGTACCAGAGTGTATTAATATGCGGTCTAATGCCTTTCTAGTAAGTGGCATAAAAAAATTGAGCATTAGCCCTCCCAGACAAACAGTTAACAAAGTTCCAATACCAACGGGTCCATTTAAAATTAACGCGATAATCAAGAATATGAGGTAAATGAGTGTTCTCGAAAAAAATAGATTTGTTCTAGTTAATTCCTGTATGATTATGGTTAATCGATCAACTGGAATGGGCGCAAAGTTTGTTTGTAAATACGTTGCAGTTCCTAACCCCACAACTACCAAACCCATTCCAAAACAAGCAACTTTGCTGTACCATAATTCAGGTATTATTAAATCCCGCAATAAAAAAAGCCACATATCAATAGCAATCCCCGTTACAAATGCTGTTAATAATCCCAAAAAATCTGGTCTATGTCTTTTTAGAAGTGAATTGCAACAGATCAATATTAATGCTGTTATGATTTCCCAACTTCCTACAGTAAGCCCCACATTTGTGGAAAGCCCTACCAAAAGCGCATCAAAAGGCGATGTCCCAAGGTCTGATTGTATAGTGAAAGAAATACCAAGGGATAATATGAAGATTCCTGTTACAAAAAACACATATTTCACTTTACTCGACCTCTTTTTCATAATTTATTATTGCAAATGCAACAAAATTAGGGTAGGTTTAATATATATCATGTTTATTGCATTTGCAACAAAATGGGGGCAAAGGAGTTCATTATGAAAGAAGTACTTCGTGAAATTGGAATGATAGCAAGGGCATTAGACTCTATAAGTAATATTGAATTCAAGGAATATGACCTTACAAAAGGACAGTATTTATACCTGGTACGAATATGTGAAAACCCAGGAATTATTCAAGAAAAGTTAGCTGAGATGATAAAAGTAGATCGAACAACCGCATCTCGTGCTATTAATAAACTCGTCATCAACGGATTTATTGAAAAGAAAGAGGATCAGCATAACAAAAAAATTAATAAACTCTTTCCAACAGAAAAAGGGAACAATGTTTATCCTTTTATAAAAAGAGAACATGATTATTCGGACAATGTTGCATTAGCGGGCTTTTCGGAAAGTGAAGTAAACACCATTTTTATTCTTCTGCAAAGAGTAAGAAAAAATATAAGTGATGAATGGGAATTTGTGAAAAAAGGGAACAAAAGAAATTATTAACGGATCTATATGAAGGAGCGATATATTTATAATGAATGTGCAAATGATCAAATGCAGCCATGCAGATATACAAATACTTCAAGAAATAAGCATCGAAACATTCAACGATACTTTTAAAGATCAAAATTCACCTGAAAATATGCAAGTCTATCTGGAAAAAGCATTTAACTTGAAACAGCTAGAGAAGGAATTGTCTAATGTCTTTTCGGAATTCTTTTTCATCTATTTTAATACAGAACGTGCTGGATACTTAAAGATAAATATAAATGATGCCCAATCCGAAAAAATGAGTGATGAGTCACTCGAAGTTGAGAGGATATATATAAAAAACAAATTTCAAAAACATGGACTTGGTAAATATCTGATAAATAAAGCAATAGAAATTGCGCTGGGACATCATAAAAAGAAGGTCTGGCTCGGTGTATGGGAAAAAAATGAAAAGGCCATTGCATTTTATGAGAAAATGGGGTTTGTTCAAACGGGTGCACACTCTTTTTATATGGGTGATGAAGAACAAATTGATTTTATAATGACCAAAACAATAATACTATAATTGAATTCAACAATGTTTTCTAGGGTTCCGCGATGTCATATCGGCTGGTCCGAGAGAAAACTCACAGTCGTTGTACTGTGTCACGGAGGGATAAAAGCCTGGGAGAAAAACTGCTGTATGCAGTATGGTCTCAGGCTTTTTTCAATTGCTGCTTTTAGAACCATATTACATTTGCAGCGTGATCAAAAAGGAGGAAGTACAGAATGAACAAGACATGGTCATCGGTTGTAATTGCAGCATTATTTGAAGTTGCATGGGTTATCGGCCTGAAACATGCCAGTGGATGGTTAGAGTGGGGAGGGACTTTAGTTGCTATTTTTGTAAGTTTCATACTCATGATTATGGCTTCCCGCACCCTTTCGGTTGGAACCGTATATGCAGTGTTTGTCGGTTTGGGAACAGCCGGAACTGTATTGGCAGAAATATTGTTGTTTGGTGCTGAGGTACAGGTCTCTAAATTAATGCTGATTGGGCTGCTTTTGCTGGGAGTTGTAGGACTCAAAATCCAGAGCAAAGAGAAGAAACAAGAAAAGGAGGTACACTAACGTATGAACTGGGTATTTCTAATTTTGGCAGGTGTATTTGAAATGATTGGAGTCCTCATGATTAATAAGCTCCATAAAGACCGGAATTTCCTGTCCATGATCTACTTGCTAGGAGGCTTTGGATTAAGCTTTTTCTTTCTAAACTTGGCTATGAAATCACTACCCATGGGAACAGCCTATGCTGTCTGGACCGGGATTGGAGCTTCGGGTGGGGCCATATTGGGTATGGTCTTATATGGTGAACCGCGTAATACTGCCAGAATTTTGTTCATTATGATGGTACTTGGCTCAGCGATTGGTCTAAAACTGGTCAGCTGAATAGTGACCTCGACGAAAGACAAACTCCCTCTACTACGAAAGCAGCGAGGGAGTTTGCTCATTTGGATATTAAATTCTCGAGATGCACCTGCTATATTTAACGCTGACTCATTAACATAGGGACGAATAGCCTGCCAAGCTCAATATTTGTCTAAGGCCAGCTTCAGCAATAGCTTCTCTAAGGAGAATCTTCGTCATTGGGGTAAAGTGACAGACTTGACTTGAGCAGAGGTATTTCCGTAGATATCCTTGGCCAGCACAAGAATATGCAGCGTATCGGCTTGGGAGGCATCGCCCTGTTTGTATTTAGTAGTTGAAAGTGTTGCTGACCAATTGGCTTTATCTTCTGTAATACCGATACGAATGCCATTGACATAAACTTTAAGCTGCGCGATACCACTTTGATCTGTGACTGAACCTTCTAAAGCAAGAACATCGTCCTTGATTGAAGCACTCAATTTAAGTGCAGGAGCTTCTGTTTCCTTTCGTATAGAGGGGGGGAGAGTAGTATGCGGGTTATATGAAAAGATTTCATCCTCAAGTGCTGGCGTACGTGCTGCAATAGGACGGTTTTTGGTTGCCTGTTCATAGGAATAAGCATAACGAAGCAGGTCATTATCGCTGTATGCGGCACCTGCCATCGTCAGATTCACAGGCATACCAGTATCCTTCATAGCACCCATACTCACAGACACACTTGGGATCCCGTACTCACGTAGAAGGAAATTTGTATTGGAGAAATAGTTGCCATTCTCCCACGCTTCCTCATAGGACGTTTCATTCACATCGGAGTCCGCTTTGCCGATATTCGAATTTGCCGGGAAGGCAATAAAATCAAGGTTATTTTGTTTCATCCAGTCTTCAAAATCAATCTTTCGAACATTCTCAAGCCCCCGCAGCCCTTCATAAAACTGAGGAATTTGTTCGTATGGGGTCACGCCTTTCTTGATTGTGTCAATGAATACGTCATAGTGACCAAGGTCTCTGCCACGTTTGGCATCCACCGAACCGGGCGGATTCGGAAAGACGGTTGCGGGATCGATATTTGCCCATGACGGAAAATTCGGATCGCCTACACTTTTAAGAAACTCCTCAGCTGCATAAGGATTAAGCAGTCCGAATTCCTTTTCAGTCCACTTTGCTGGCATCAAACCTCGTTCTTCAGGTGTTTTCGCGGTTGGTCGGTCCTTTTCGCTGTTCACTTGCAAGGGGAAATCAACTTCCACAACCTCAGCTCCCAGAGCAGTTAAATCCTTCACAGCTTTTTCCCATAATGCTTGTATTGATGGTCTGAACTTGATCGGAGTTGTGGTTTCTGGGTCCTTACCGATATAGATCTTCGGAACACCGATGCGTTTGCCTTTCAAAGCTTGAGTATCTCGCAACTCTAGATAGGAATTGGGACGGACACTGTTGACAGAAGGGAGGCGAACGGCTTTCTGTTCTCGCCAGAAATCGCCCTTGGTGATCTTATCCTCTACAACGATCACGTCAAGCAAACGGAGCATGTCCTCGACAGTCCTCGTATGTGGGACAACGACATCCCGTATAGGGAAGAGCGGCCAATTCCCCCGAATGGAGATTAGCCCTCGTGAGGGCGTGTAGGCAATTAAACCATTGTTGGATGCTGGTGATCTTCCAGAAGACACTGTTTCTTCACCCATACCGAAAGCAGCGAGGTTGGCGGCTGTTGATACCCCAGATCCGTTAGAGGAGCCAGAGTACCAGGCTGCAGCCAAATAATCTGAATTGTACGGACTTTCAGCACGACCATAAACGCCTCTTTGCATTCCCCCCGCTGCCATTGGCGGCATATTGGTTTTACCAATGAGCACCCCGCCGGATTTGCGTATCTTCTCTACTGTAAATGCATCATCCTTTGCCATCAGGTTTTTGAAAGCCGGAGATCCAGCAGCGACAGTCAGCCCCTTAACCTTGTAGCTATCTTTAACCGTGTAGGGTATGCCTTGCAGAGGTCCGGAATTAACACCCTGCGCCCTTAGTCGATCAGCCTGCGCAGCTTCTTTTAGTACGTCAGGGTTCAGAACAGGAATAGAATTCAGCCGAATGCCACTAGAATCGTAGGCATATACCCTATTAAGGTACATGGCTGTGAGTTCGACACTCGACAGTGCTCCTGACTTCATCGCATCCTGCATCTGAGCAATCGTAGCCTCTTGCAATTGAAATGTAACGAGGGAGGAGGTGGGTTCACTACTTTTAATGGAAGAGGAGGGCGAAGGAGCAGCGGATGCAAACGAGCATCCTGTGAAAATTAAAATCATACCAGCCGCGATCCATTTGTAATAGCCACCGAGTACATTCCTTGTACTTGCTTTTAGTGATCGTGCGCGCATAACATTTCACTCCTTAGAATTAGGTAGGATGAGGAATTTAATAGAGGGGAATGAGAGAAGGTCTATTTTCGCATAAATGTTTCTAATTATACTACTTATTTTCATATAGAATGTCAATTTTTGTAATGCAGAAAGCGAGGAAGTATGTTTTAGAACTAAAGAAGACTCTGTCTGCGTTTAGTGGCGTAGTTTATTGTGCAAACCTTTTTATGAAGAGGGCTGTTTATTGGCTTGTTTTCTTTTTTTGATGACCATAACCACAAATAGTAACAAAGGAAGGAGAATTTGGAAAATAGGAAACAAAGTATTAAGTACAATTTTCCGACCGATTAAGATGTGATGAGTATAGTTAGGCGACAGAAAAGAAAGCCCATAAATAAGGGCTGCAAGGGGAAAAATCCATTTTTTAAATCCGACTCCGGTTATTTTTTCAAGTCCTATCACGGCACCATTAAAAAATAAAGACATTTTGATAATCAAACCAAGAAAAAGAAGCAAGGTGAAGAGGGCATCCATTCGTTCGAACACATCTGCTAATTCAATCAACTGAACAGCTTCCAAAAGAGGAAGGGTACTATTCGCGGCGATCTTGGGTCCGAGAACAAAAATTTCCAATTGATTAACAAATGTTAGAGCAAGTGCGGTCATTGTATAGGCAAAAAAAACGGATTTAGTGAGATTCCGACCTTTATATGCAAGCGGATAAAATACAAGAAATAACACAGTTTGTCCGAATGGAAAAGAAATAAGTTCAGGAAAAGCGGCTTTAAATATGGGTGTCCATCCTTCCTCTAAAACCGGAAGAGAATTTTCAAGGTGAAAGAGACCGGTTGCCGGAATTAATATACTAATTAAAGCGTAGCCAAGTACAAAAAAAGGGAAAAGAAATAAGCAAAACAAGAATAAGGCTTTGTAGCCATAACGAATTGTGTTGGATACAACCACGATTGTAATCAAGATGATGATCCACAAGGGTGTTTGGCGGAGCAAAGTCATTACGGTCACCTCGCCTAAATCGCGTAAGTTCCGAGAAGTCTCATATGTAAAATACATCACAAAAAGTAAGTTGATGAGTGTACCCACATATTTTCCAGTGTAACGGCGAAACAACATGAACAAATCTAAGTCAGGATCTTGATGGTGAATAGTAAGATGGAGCTTTAACAGAAGTAGTCCAGCTAAAGCTCCTGTCAACATGACTAACCAAGCATCTTGCTTTGCTTCAGCTCCCATTAGAAACAAAGTTGTACTTCCAATTTCAAACAAAGACATACAAATGATCAGCTCTGATACTCGGATGGTATTTTGACGCATTGCTTCATTCACCTCTCCCTGTTTATTTCATTCCAGTAGTTCGTTAAAGGATTTTTCGAATAATCCTGTACGTGCAAGCTTCATTTTTACACCTATTTTTATATCCATGTTTGCGAACTCTTCAGACCATGTCTCTTTTATTTTTTTCCAATCTTTTGGATGCTTTTGATGGATTTTATTTCCAACACCAATAAGGTCGATATTCTTTTGCTGTAAGGCTTTCCAGCCTTCCTGAATTTGCAGTTTGATCGTTTCTGCTGCTTGCATCTGCAATTGATGTATACTTTGCATATTTTTCATTTCTCTTTGCGAAGAGGCTGACAGAAGGTCCCCGGTAGCTTTGACGTCAACGTTGAGGTAATAATGATTTGAATTCTTGATTGGTGTAACCTTTACCTTGGCTTTCCGGATGAGGAAAGCGGACGTAACATTACCATCCACATAATTAATCGTAGTGTTTTTAATTTGGTTGTTTAACCATGAAACCCCTATACTTTCCTTTGCATTTAGGAAGCCAACTCTCTTGTCTTTCTGAAAAAGGCTTAAGCCCGTTAACTTGAGTTTATTTTTGGCGGAGGTTTCCTTGAAAACATCAACAGAATCTAGCTTCTCCGGCTCGGAACCCTCAAGAGATATTTCTGGAACACCGGCTGCACCACTATCGGAGCTGATTTTTGAAATAAATTCATACATGGATAGTGCAGGATAAATCGATCCTAATTTGCTATCTTTTTCTAAAATATTTTCTAAAGCTTGACCAGGAATTTTCTCTGGTGGTACAAGCTTTTTCAAAAAATCACGAGCCTCTCCGTTGGCAATGAATACTTTTACAGTTTCTCGTGAATCAAGGTTGCGGAGGTAAATATCAATAATCTCTTCAATGCCTTGTTCTGCCGCTTTTTTTCCAATAACGAGTATATTATTTTGGGCAAAATACAGTTTGCGTGGGTATTCCAGGCTACTCTTCGTAACGGTCTCTCTCAATGTTTTCCCATGTGTAGAAAAGGTATGTACAGCGCTTTGCGATGCCCCGGAGGAAGAACCACCTGAGCCAGTCGTCATGGCTGATGGAATTATGATTTGATAAGTATTGGTCCAATCACCTTTGTGTCCATCAATTCCAGTTGCTGTTGTGATGCCTAATTCATTCAATTCGGTACGATCCACGCATCCTGTAAGTAATAACACTACAATAAACAGAATATAACTAACTCTAAATTGGAGCACCATTGATCTCTCCTATTTTTGGGGATCAGACTTATGATCACCTTCAGTATCATCCGAACTAGCAGGGTATTGGTGAGCTGCCTGTCTGGTCTGGTTATGGCCTGATTTTTCGCTAGGTCTGGTTTTCATAGCCCACCAAGGAACTCTGATGATGAGGTCCTTCATATTAGATTTAAAAGTGGGGCTATAGGGCACAAAATAATCAACTCCAAATGATTTGAGAGATACAAGATGAACAAGAAGGGGGATAATTCCGATCAGAATACCGAATAAACCCAGAGCCCCCGCCAGTAGCATAAGTGCAAAACGCAATAACCTGACAGCTGAAGCCATACCAAAATATGGGATGACAAAGTTCGATATAGCAGTGAAGGCAACAACGATAACCATTGCACCTGAGACCAGTCCAGCTTGTACCGCCGCCTGCCCAATAACCAGAGCTCCTACAATGGAAACGGCTGGCCCGATGACCCGTGGCATTCGCACACCTGCTTCACGTATCACTTCAAACATCAGTTCCATCATTAAAGCTTCCAATAATGCAGGAAAAGGAGTTCCTTCCCGTTGAGCCATCAGGGTAATTAACAGTGTGGTGGGGATCATTTCTTGTTGGAAAGTCGTTAAGGCTATAAATAGAGAGGGAAGCAACAATGAGACTAGAAAAGATACCACCCGAAGAGCCCTTAAGAAAGTTGAAATGTCATATCTCTGGTAGTAATCTTCGGCCGTCTGAAAGAAATTAAAGAAGGTTACAGGTGCAATCAGAGCAAATGGCGTCCCATCAATCAGAACAGCTACTTGTCCGTCTAAAAGGCTTCCTGCAACTGTATCCGGACGCTCTGAGTTTAGCATAGTCGGAAAGAGACTAAGTGGTTCATCCTGTATGAATTCTTCGATATAGCCACTTTCCAGTATGCTATCTGTATCAATGGTTTGAAGCCGTTTTGTCATTTCCTGTATTACTTCTGGATTAGCTACATTTTCAATGTAAGCTAACATGACTTTGGTTTGTGTATATCGCCCAATAACGTGACTTTCAAATTTAAGGTCAGGTGTCCGCAATTTTCTTCTGATCAGTGTGATATTGGTTGAGATATCCTCCGTAAATCCTTCTTTAGGACCTCGTACTACGGTCTGAGTACTGGGTTCCTGAATAGCCCGTCTTACTCCGCCTGCGATTGAAACTGCCAGAGCAAAGGTATTTCCGTTGGTGACAATGACAGCATTGCCAGAGAGAATGGCTTGATACATCTCATTTTGCGAATGAATCATTTGAATATTTCCCGCAGGAATTGTCTTCTTTAATAGAGAAACCGGATTATTTTCTCCAAGGTTAGATGCAGATTCAGAGACTTTTTCCGTAATTAAACCTTCCATTAAATTGGAAAGTAAGTTTTGATCAATTAATCCCTCGATATAACATACTGCGAGATGACCAACATGGGCAGGATTTTCGGAAAAATCACGAATAACGAAATCAGGACCTTGTCCAAGTTTCAATTGGAGTAAAGACAGAGTATGGGATAGTGATGGACTGATAGGGTCAGCTGAGTTTTGCTGCTTGGATTTCTTAGTATCCTGTTCATGCCTGTTTCCAGGTTTCAGAACGTCCCTAATCCAATCTGACAACACTAGTTCACTCCCCCTTATTTACTGATAAAGCATATTTTGTCCTCGCATACCCAAAATATACCCCTTGTGGTAGTCGGTTCCCTAAAAACAAAGACTGTGTGAAAACACTGAATGATTTGATGCAAATGGAGAGGAGAGAAAGTGACTTTAGATCGAATCTTAATGGAATCTTAATGCTGTAGATAAATTCATAATACGGTACTGATTTTGCTCGTGATATACTAAGGAGTGGAGAGAATATAAATAGAGGGTGGGCACAGGATGGCAGCACAACAGAACGATGCCGGGTCCATACTTGATCGAAATACTGACATGCCTGTAAGGAAAAGAAGAGGAAGACTGAAAATTTTTATAGGATATGCGCCAGGTGTTGGGAAGACCTGTGCGATGCTTAGCGCCGCCCACGAAGAGCAAAAAGAGGGTATGGATATCGTGATTGGATATATGGAACATGTTGATCGGCCGTACACTGCGGCGCTGTTGGAAGGACTTGAACTTCTTCCTTACATCGAAATTTCAAGTGAAGAATCCTCTACTAAGGAATTTGATGTTGACCAAGCACTCCAGAGAAGACCTGACCTTATTTTATTGGACGATTTGGCCCATGCCAACGCGGCAGGATGCCGCCACAGAAAAAGATATCAGGAAGTGGAGGAGCTTCTTCGCGCAGGAATTCATGTATATACGACGATAGATATCCAGCAGATCGAAAGCCTAACGGATATTGTATACTCCATTACTGGCATTTCCGTTGAAGAACGCATACCGGACAGTGTATTTGACCGTGCTGATCAGGTGGAATTAGTCGATATTGAACCGGATGATTTAATAGAACGTTTGTATAGGGGAAAGATTTATCGTGAGAATGAGAATATACAAGCTCATATATTTACCAAGGAGAAGCTGACCGCTCTCCGTGAAATTGCTTTGCGTAATACAGCAAGTCAGTTAAACCAAATCGCGGTGCAAATCAGTGATCAGGCAAAAACCAATGAATTTGATTCAAAAGAACATATTCTGGTCTGTTTGTCTGCGGCTGCTTCCAATAAGAAAGTGATTCGAACAGCAGCGAGAATGGCGGCAGCTTTTCATGGTCATTTCACCGCGCTGTTTGTGGAAACACAGGAAGCGAGAGAATTGACGCCAAAAAATAAAACGAAGTTAAGGGAAAACCTTAGACTGGCCGAGCAAATGGGTGCACATATTGCCACGATGTATGGAGACGATATTCCAGGGCAGATTGCCGAATACGTGAAATCAAGCCATGTATCAAAAATTGTCCTAGGACGCTCTCCCTACAAGGAGAGAGGACTTGTAAAAACCAATGTTATGGACAAACTAACGGCCTTGCTCCCTAACATTAAGATCTATATTATTCCCTTTACTGATCCTTCCCTCTATAAAAAAATGAATTATTACGCAAAATATCCAAATCTGTCGCTAGCTAATACTATCAAGACGATTGCTATCTTGGCTATATGCACAATCATTGGCTTGTGGTTTAAATATTTGGAATTCCGAGAAGCCAACATTATCACCGTGTACATACTTGGGGTTTTGTTAAATGCAATGGTGACCAAGGGCAGAATGTATAGTGCCATTTCTTCTATTATGAGTGTACTTGTGTTTAATTATTTCTTTACCGAGCCTTATTATTCTTTACAGGCTTATGATTCAGGCTATCCCGTCACCTTTCTGGTCATGCTGGCTGCTTCTTTTATGACAAGTACATTGACCATGCGAATAAGAGAGCAAGCACGGCAATCCGCACATAAAGCTTATCGTACCGAGGTGCTGCTGGAAACAAGCCGGAAATTGCAACAGGCTAAAGATTCTTCGGATATTATTAATGAAATGGCGTATCAAATGGTGAAGTTATTGGATAGAACGGTTATTTTTTATTCTGTTCACCAAGGGGAACTGTTGGCGCCGCAGGTTTTTTCAAAGAAAGAATCTGCATTTGATCCAGAGGTCTACATAGGAGACAACGAACGTACGGTTGCAGAGTGGGTGTATAAGAACAACAAGTGTGCAGGAGCTACGACGGATACTTTTTTTGGCGCTAAGTGCCTATATCATGCGGTGCGTGGAGGAGATCAGGTTCTTGCGGTGGCAGCTATTGTAATGGACCAGGAAGAACCTTTAGAAGTTTTTGAAAATAGCCTAATGCTTGCCATGCTGGGAGAATGCGCGCTGGCGTTGGAAAAAGAAAGACTGAATGAAAAGCAACAAGAGATCTCCTTGCAAATCCAGCAGGAGCAACTCCGTGCTAGTCTGCTTCGATCCATTTCTCATGATTTGCGCACTCCGCTTACCAGCATCTCGGGCAATGCGGGGATTCTTCTTGGGAACTCTGAGGTACTAAACAATGAACAAAAAAAAGATCTGTATTCGGATATATATGACGATTCCATGTGGCTAATCAATTTAGTAGAAAATTTACTCTCCATGAGTCGAATCGAAAATGGTAATCTAAATCTGAATTTTCAGGCAGAATTAATGGAGGAAATCATTTCGGAGGCTCTACTTCATGTGAATCGTAACAGCGTGAAGCATGTCATTCAAACGAATTTGGATGATGAGTTGATGATGGCTCGAATGGACTCCCGGCTTATTATTCAGGTTTTAATCAATATGGTTGATAATGCAATCAAGTATACCCAAGATGGCTCCCATATCATGATTTCTGCAAGACGTGAGAGACATAGGGTCGTTGTAGAAATCTCCGATGATGGCCCTGGTATTCCTTCAGAAGAAGTGAAGGACAAGCTGTTTGATATGTTTTATACGGCGGATAACATTCATGGGGACGGACGTCGTGGGTTAGGATTGGGACTTTCTCTGTGCAAATCAATTGTGAATGCCCATGGCGGTACCATTGGTGTTCATAACAATGTCCCCAAAGGGGCAGTTTTTTATTTTACCCTGCAAGCTGAGGAAGTGAATATTCATGAATAAACCCTTTATTCTTGTTGTGGAAGATGATAAACCCATTCGTAAGCTGATCACGACAACGCTGGAGACACAGGGCTATAAATACCATACGACTGAAACAGGCGAAGCATCGATTTTGGAAGCAGTATCCAGGCAGCCGGATCTCATGATTCTGGATTTGGGGTTGCCTGATATGGACGGTGTAGATATCATAAAAAAACTTCGTGAATGGACGAATATGCCTATTATCGTGGTTAGCGCACGCAGCGAAGATCGGGATAAAATAGATGCGCTGGATGCCGGAGCAGACGATTATCTAACAAAGCCCTTCAGTGTAGAAGAATTGCTGGCCAGACTTCGAGTCAGTTTACGAAGAATTCGATTTAACAGCGATAAGATCCTGAAGGATGCTTCCAGCTTTACTAATGGAAATTTGAAAATTGATTATGCAGCAGGATGTGTATGGATCGGTGAAAAAGAAGTTCATCTGACCCCAAGCGAATATAAACTGCTTTGTCTGCTAGCAAAGCATGTAGGCAAAGTATTGACCCATAATTTTATTCTGCATGAAATCTGGGGCAGCCATGCATATGATATTCCTGCCCTGCGTGTGTTTATGGCGACGCTCAGAAAAAAAATAGAAAAAACATCATTACAGTCAAAGTTTATTCAAACTCATATCGGAGTTGGTTACCGCATGCTTCAGGTTGGAGATGATACTTAGGCAATAATGCCAAAATGTAATTAGAGGCCGTGCCCTGATTAAACTGTACCCTCTGTAAAGGACATTTTAAAAAGGGCTAGGCTGCTTGAAAAAGATGATCTCTGTATTGAACAGGGGTCATCTTTTTTAAATTCCATTGGTATCTGTAATGGTTATAATAAGTCATATAGTCATTAATTTCACGTCTTAGCTCTTCCATAGTCGCACAGGGTTTGATGGAGGTCTCGTCCTTAAAATGACCAAAGAAGGATTCTTGGGGGGCGTTATCCCAACAGTTCCTCGTCTAGACATCGACTGGTTTAA
>NZ_JCAJRU010000036.1:0-27147 GCF_059447605.1 Paenibacillus sp. N119s
CAATAGTGTAGTATATTCCTACAAAAACGGTACAGACCCCAACTAATAAAAACAAGAGCTCAATTGAAATAAATGAAGGAAAGCTCACAGCAATAAAACCTAATGTAAGAGACTGGGACAACATCATTAACGGATTAATCAAACCTTGCACACGTCCCATCATTTGAGGATCTACAATACGAGGCAGCCATCCTCCTATGCCAATGTTAATGAACGGAAGGATCAGTGCAATGACAAAATTGATCATCAGAAAAGCATAGAGGTGGTTAACAAATCCAAGTGTGCACATCCCCAATCCGGCTACCAGAACTCCGGCTGCAATCATTTGGTGTAGCTTTAACTTGGCGGAGATGAGCGAAGCGATTAGGGTACCAAGCAACACACCAGCTCCAAAAATAATACCTGCCCATACCGTATACTGCTCATAGTTGCCTGGAGCTAGCTTATATTTAAGAATAAACATCGGTAAAACACTAAAACCACCATTTAAAATACCAAACATAAAAAAGCCTGAAACCAACCAAAGCAATAGTCTGTTGCGTAATATGTAAAGAAATCCTTGTTTAAAATCGATCATGACAAGTTTGAATTTTAGTTGTTTAAAATGATGTGCCCCGTTCGGAAGGCGTACTTCCTTGGAAATTTTGCAGGAGTGAATAAGCAGTGCAGACACAATAAAAGAAACAGCATCAATGAGGATAGCTCCAGTAATTCCAAGATGCCAATAAACGACGGCCCCCAGAGTTCCTCCAAATAACATGAAAAGACTCCCCATCATTTGATTAAGGCCTGCGGCAATGGTGTAATCATCTTCGTTTAATATCCCCTGTACAATGGCACTTTCGGCTGGGAAGAAAAATTTGGAGACAGCACTACGGATGAAGAGGAGGGCAAATATCAAAGGAATCGAATCGACCCAAATAAAAATAAGCAAGCATAAAGATAAAATTGCGCTAATCCAGTCACAATTAACAGCAATTTTTTGTCTGTCCATCCGATCTGCCAGCACTCCAACCACGAGAAATACTACCAGCATCGGGAGCGAATACATTAACTCGGCAATCGTTGCATAGTAAGGCTGACTTGAAAACCGTTTCAACAAATAAAACATGAATGCAGTAACCCCGATAACTCCTCCCATTTGTGAGGCAAAGGTTGCCAGAAAAAATCTGACATAATTCTTGTTTCTAAGTATTTGTTTTAGTCCAGTCACAGTTCCATCCCTTTCGCTTTCAAAGCGGTTTTTAGATGCCTAAGTAAAATAATAGTGAAAAGTAGGAAAATTGTACAGAAAAGTGACTTTAATGTCACTTTAAGTTTGAATTTGCATCGTATCGGCAACCCAAATACCCAGCCATCAGTTGATATCCAATGGCTGGGTATTTGGGTTGTCCGGTGTTTGATTCCTGACTCACAAAAGGGTGTCAATCTCAATCTTAATTAAGCTAACGTCTCGCTATTTGTAGCGATTACTTTGTATATCAATCACAGATTTAAGTTTGTGATTAGGATATCTTTTTATATCACATTCTAATCTTTAGATGATAAAGACTACAGGAAATACAGAACAACCCGATTCATCTCATTTACGCATGGATATGTTGAGAAAAAGGAAATGCTCATAGCTAGAAAAGTTTATACAATGGAAGAGAAATAAACACTGTGAAATTCGACTTTTGATGATGGATTTCATATAATGTGAACATAGTGTGAATTACTCAAATTAAAGATTTAACAAAACAACAAAATGAAAATGATTTCCGTCCAGCTATGAATTTCAAAATTTGACGGAGGGAACGAGATGACAATGGAAGAGAGCAGCAGACAGGTACCTTGGCAGACGTATTACGGACCTAATCTAGGTTATGTGCAGGACCAGTATGAAAAGTATGTAGCGGACCCCGGAACAGTTGATCCGGCTTACCGCGAGCTGTTTGATCAATGGGGCGAGCCGCCGCAATCCGAATATTCGGCTGCTTCCATGATAGACAACAAATTGCAGGGCCCCCCTACAAATGCTCTGGGGCACCTTGATTCAAACACATTGCAGAAAGCGGTTACAGCGGGCAAAATGGTGTGGAATATCCGTGAATACGGACATTTGGCCGCCCAAATTGACCCACTGGGACTGGATGAAGAGCAGGATACACGGTTGCTTGATCCAGCATCTTACGGTTTAACTGAACAAGACCTGAAGGCTTTTCCAGCCTCTTTAATATGGGATAACGCTCCTGCGGGAACACTGAATGGATGGGAAGCCATTCAACGACTACGTGTAGCATACACGGGACCGATTGCCTATGAATTTAGTCACATTCATAACGAGGAGGAACGTAGCTGGTTGAATAGCTATGCTGAATCTGGTTGGTCCTCCAAGCCACTTACAACACAGGAACGCAAGTCTTTGCTGGGCAGATTGATAGAAGTAGAACAATTCGAAGAGTTCCTGCATAAAACATTCGTCGGGCAGAAACGTTTTTCCATCGAGGGTAATGATGTGCTTGTCCCTGTACTCGACGAGATTATTCGTCTAACTACAAATGCGGGAGCAAGTCATGTCCTGATGGGAATGGCGCATCGCGGCCGTCTCAATGTGCTAGCACATGTGCTGGGCAAGCCTTACAGCAAAATTTTCTCTGAATTTCATCATTCGCCGAATAAGGATCTGATCCCGTCGGAAGGGTCCACAGGAATCAATTACGGCTGGACTGGGGATGTAAAATACCACCTGGGCGCAGATCGTTTTGTAAAAGATGGGGAAGCCGTACAGGCCCGTCTGACATTGGCGAACAACCCAAGTCACCTGGAATATGTCAATCCGGTGGTGCAAGGATTTTCGCGTGCAGCACAGGAAGATCGCAGTGAAGCAGGCTATCCGAAGCTGGATGTCAGCAAGGCGGCTACCATTATTATGCACGGTGATGCGGCATTCCCGGGTGAAGGTATCGTAGCCGAATCACTTAATTTTACGAATTTGCGCGGCTTCCGTAATGGCGGTACAGTGCATATCATTGTCAACAATCGTCTGGGCTTTACGACAGAGAGTGTTGATTCACGTTCAACCCGTTATGCCAGCGATCTGGCTAAGGGTTACGAAATTCCGATTGTACACGTGAACGCGGATAATCCAGAGGCTTGTATTGCTGCCGCTCGTATGGCCGGCGAATACCGCAATCGTTTCAAAAAGGATTTTCTGATTGATCTGATTGGTTACCGTCGTTATGGTCACAATGAATCCGACGACCCAGAAACAACCCAACCGCTGGTATATCGTAAGGTGAAAAATCATCCAACGGTTAGCAAATTGTATGCTCAAAAGCTGATGAAGCAGGGCATTGTCGATGAAGGGTATACTGCCAGTCTTATCGATAAGGTCCAAACCCGGCTGAAGGAAGCGCATGAGCATGTGAAGAATCAACCGGAAGAAGAGCCAGAATTTACAGCTGTGAAGGCGAAAAAGAATCAGAGCACACCGGTCCGTACGGCGGTTGAATTGAAAAAGCTGCGCCAAATCAATGAAAACTTGCTCAAATGGCCACAGGCTTTTCATGTATATCCGAAGCTGGAACGAATTTTACAACGTAGAAAAACAGCTCTGAACGAGGGTGAAAAGGTAGATTGGAGCTTGGCGGAGACGCTGGCTTTGGCCACCATTCTAGCAGACGGCAAGCCTATTCGTATGACAGGTCAGGATGCGGAGCGAGCTACTTTTGCTCATCGTAACCTTGTGCTGCATGAGCCTGAAACCGGGCGTACCCATTGCCCGCTGCATACATTGCCGGAAGCACGTGCTTCGTTCAGTATTCATAACAGTCCATTGTCTGAGGCGTCGGTTCTCGGCTTTGAATATGGGTATAACGTGTTTTCTCCTGAGACGTTGGTTATTTGGGAGGCGCAATTCGGTGATTTTGCCAACTGTGCGCAGGTTATTTTCGACCAATTCATTTCCGCCGGCCGTGCCAAATGGAGACAGAAGTCCAGTCTGGTAATGCTGTTACCGCATGGTAGCGAAGGACAAGGGCCAGAGCATACGAGTGCACGTCTGGAGCGTTTCCTCCAGTTGTCTGCACAAAATAACTGGACTGTCGCCAATTTGAGCAGTGCCTCACAGTATTTCCATCTGCTGCGCCGTCAGGCTGCATTAAGCGAAAGCGAGGAAGCACGTCCGCTTGTGATGATGTCGCCCAAGAGTCTGATTCGCAACAATCGTGTCGCTTCGCCTGCTTCTGAATTCAGCGAGGGAACATTCCGTCCTGTGTTGGAACAACCTGGTCTGGGATCACGTCCGGATCGCGTAGAGCGCATTATACTGTGCAGCGGCAAGATTGCCATTGATCTGGAGGAAGCGTTGGAGAAGGATAAGAACGGGAATGAGGCCGAAGAGCGTCTGCACATTATTCGTGTGGAGCAGCTATATCCTTTCCCGGCAGAGGAAATTCGGAATATTTTCAGCCGCTTCCTACATGTGAAGGAGTTCGTATGGGCTCAGGAAGAACCTAAAAATATGGGCGCCTGGAGTTATATGGAGCCTCGTCTGCGAGAGGTTGTACCACAGGGAGCGGAAATTCGCTACGCAGGCAGACCGGATCGTTCCAGCCCGGCGAGCGGTTATCAGCAAGTACACAGCCTAGAACAACAACGAATTATTCAATCGGCGTTGAAGCAGGATTCCAAAAACAATATTACACTGGGGAGGTAGCGGCTGTGAGCGATATTATAGTGCCAGCAATGGGAGAATCCATCACGGAAGGAACAATCTCCAAATGGCTTGTGAAGGAAGGGGATTCCGTAGGACAGGGAGATGTTCTTCTGGAGCTGGAAACGGATAAGGTTAATCTGGAAATTAGTGCGGAAGAAGCAGGTGTGGTCCAAAAAATCCTTCGTCAGGAGGGGGACACCGTGGTTATCGGTGAAGCTGTTGGCTTGATCGGAAGCGGCAGTGCGGAAGCAACCGGGGCCGGAGAAGCCGCAGCGACTCAAGCGCCTGAGGCGCCGTCTGCAGCAACTTCACCAGCTTCCGTAGAAAGCGGCGGTAAAGCAGTAGAAAAGCCTGCACCGACCATTCCCTCCAATAGCGACGGGAATGGTCAGACGGCATCACCATCCGCCCGAAAGCTGGCGCGTGAGCGCGGGATTAATCTGGAGCAGGTACAGGGAAAGGACCCGCTCGGACGTGTGTTCCAGGAAGACGTAAAAACGCATAACAGTGCTGAAGCATCACGTACAGCATCTGTACCTTCGCCTCCTGCTGCTGGCAAGCCTGTGACTCCGTCCCCAGCTCATACAGAGTATAGTAAGCCTGTGGAGCGGCAACGGATGTCCCGTCGGAGAGCAACGATTGCCAAGCGTCTTGTGGAAGCACAACAAACAGCCGCCATGCTGACCACTTTTAATGAAGTGGATATGACTGCCATTCTCGATGTGCGCAAACGTCGTAAAGATAAATTCAAGGAGAAACACGATGTAGGGTTGGGTTTCATGTCCTTCTTTACGAAGGCAGTGGTTGGCGCGCTCAAGCGTTTCCCTATGGTGAATGCAGAAATCAATGGCGATGATATCGTACTGAAAAAATACTATGATATCGGGATTGCTGTATCTGCCAAGGAAGGTTTGGTCGTTCCCGTTGTCCGGGATGCTGATCGTCTTGGTTTTGCTGAAATCGAGAAGAGCATTGCGGATTTGGCTAGCAAAGCCCGCTCCAATTCTCTTTCGCTGGCAGACTTGCAAGGGGGAACTTTTACCATAACCAACGGAGGTATTTTCGGTTCCCTGCTGTCTACGCCAATACTGAATACGCCGCAAGTAGGTATTTTGGGCATGCATAAAATCCAGCTCCGCCCGATTGCCATCGATGAGGAACGTATGGAAAATCGTCCGATGATGTATATCGCGTTGTCCTACGACCACCGTATTATTGATGGTAGCGAGGCGGTTCGTTTTCTGGTAACGGTCAAAGAATTGCTGGAAGATCCCGAATCATTGTTGCTGGAAGGATAACATAAATCTGGCGAGTGTATCACCTCTGCACGTTCATGACAAAAGCAGACTCTTGCGGGTCTGCTTTTTTTCCTGCATAGTACTAACATAAGGCTATAGACAGTACAGACATTCAGATACAGAGAAGGGCGGGAACTGTTTTGGACAAAGACTTGCGCTATCCGATTGGACCATTCATGATTCCAGATACGATTACAGAAGAGCAGCGGATCACATGGATTGACGACATTGCTGAATTGCCTGGAAAACTGCGTCAGGCGGTCGAAGGACTGAATGAGCAGCAGCTCAATACGCCTTATCGCGAAGGGGGATGGACGATTCGGCAAGTTGTGCATCATTTGGCAGACAGTCATATGAATAGCTATATCCGTTTTAAGCTGGCGCTGACCGAGGATACACCGACAATCAAGCCCTATGATGAGGGGCGCTGGGCCGAAATACCAGATGCGAGGGAGCTTCCGCTGGAACCCTCGTTGCAACTGCTGGAGGGACTACATGAACGTTGGGTGACCATGTTGCGTTCGTTGGGGGAAGATCAGCTGCACCGAACATTTATTCATCCTGAATCAGGCCAGACGATCCGTCTGGAACGAAACATTGGCATCTATGCCTGGCATGGCAAACATCACACAGCTCATATTACTTCCCTGAAAGAACGAAATGCTTGGTGATTAATTCAGAAATGATACCTTGTTGAAATATAAAGGAATACAAAAGAAACCTTTAAAGCACGATAAAAGTGACTTTAAAGGTTTCTTTTGTTAATTTCTCACTAGGATGATGACTTGGGTGATGCTGATAAACTGGATGCTTCAGAGGCTCCAGACAAAATGGAAACAGAGGTCTCCCCTGTGTTAATATGACGGTCAAGCCAGTCCACGATATCATTCATTACCTCGTCGCGATTGGTTTCATGCAGCATCTCATGGCGACCGTCAGGATAGAGGCGATACTCCACGTCTTGAAGCTCTAGGCTTCTATACATATCCACTAGCGACAACACACCTTTGCCGAACAAGCCCACTGGATCACGATCCCCGGCAAAAATATAAACGGGTAGTTTGGGATTGATTTTTTTCAGCGATGAAGGCCAGTGGATTTCTTGCAAAAGCCTAAAAAAATCAAGAAAAAAGCCTGTCGTGCAAATAGCTCCGCATAATGGGTCGTGTACGAATTGATCTACTTCATCAGGATCACGAGACAGCCAGTCGAACGCTGTACGCACAGGGCGAAAGGCACGGTTAAAGCCGCCAAAAACCATAGCGTTGAGCAACATGCTGCGATGATCCATTCCCTGCAGTTTGGCTTGCAGCAGAGCAACCTGCTCTCCGAGTTTCAGCAGACCACGCCGGCCATTGGTTCCTGATAAAATAAACCCGTGATACGACTGCTGATCATCATACATAACTTTTTGGGTTAAAAAGGACCCCATGCTGTGACCTAGTAAAAAACGAGGTTGATCAGGGAATTCCTTGGCCACAATTTCGCCTAGCTCCAGCATGCCTTTTGCCATTCGATTGAATGCATTTGCTCCCGGCATACCCAGCTTATCAGGATCACCAGCTGTGCGCCCATGGCCGATATGATCGTTAGCATACACGCCGTAGCCAGAAGCAGTGAGCTTTTCAGCCAGCCGAATATAGCGGTAGGACGTCTCACACATGCCATGCGAAACTTGAACGATCCCTTTGACGGGAACATCTTGCTCGGGCAGCCAGCGGTAGGCAAAAAGCTCTGTTCCGTCATCTTCAGCGATGGTGAAGGTGTATTCCCGCATGATCAGACATCACATCCTTTAAGCTTTAAGGAAGATAAGATCTAAGTACGGTCATTCCGTCATTTAGCGTGTAACCGCCGAGATTAGCGGGGAGTAGGAAGCAATCTCCTGCTTTACATGAAAGGGATTCCATATTATTGTCCCATGTTATGGTCCCACTGCCTTCGCAAACCACAAGAATAGTGAAGCTGTCTTCCGTTGTAGAAAGTGTCCAACTTCCATCTACAATACCCTTTTCTACAACAAAATACTCACAGGATGCCAGTTGGAGCCATTCTCCAGGCTGCAAGCCATCCGTTTTCATCGTTGTTGCGCCTGCACCTTCGTAGGAAGTTACATTAAGGGAGTCCTCGATGTGCAGCTCACGAGGTTTGCCGTCCAGACCGGGGCGGTTGTAGTCATATAAACGATAGGTCGTATCCGAATTTTGCTGGATTTCAGCAACAACAACACCCGCACACAGTGCATGTACGGTTCCAGCAGGAATGAAGAATGTATCGCCTGCTTCAACTGGAACCTGGCGCAAACTGCCCATGATATCTCCGCTCTCAAGAGCTGTACGCAGACTTTCACGAGTTACACCTTCGGTCAGACCATAAATAATTTTGGCATCCGGCTTGGCATCAAGCACATACCACATTTCAGTTTTTCCTAATTCTCCAGCTGGAAGTCCAGCGTAATCATCTGTGGGATGCACCTGAACCGATAAGTCATCATTACAATCCAGTAGCTTGATCAAAAGTGGAAAACGTCCGCCTTTTTTCGATACGCCCTTTGCCCCAAGCCAATCCTGTCCATAGGTCTGGCGAATTTCATCCAGTCCTTTTCCAGCCAGCTCGCCATTGATAACCGTTGTTGTTCCATTCGGATGATCGGCAATCATCCATCCTTCACCAATATGTCCTTCTGGTGGGGTCAGACCAAATTGTTCTAAGGCTCGTCCTCCCCAAACTCTCTCTTTGAACTCAGGTTGAAATTGCAGCGGGTATGGCTTTAGCATAGTTTCTCTCCTCCAAAATGAGTAATGACTACGATCTAACTGAATCAGGAAATCAAAACGTGCCGCTGGGCAATAAATCAGGATGGATAGGCCCATATGGCGCTAAAAATATATGTAAGGCGGCTAAAAAAGCAGCTCATTACCTAAATACGCGAGAATACCCCGACATTATTTCTTTTCAACGGCCACTACGTAAGGTGAAGCATCTCGTTGTAATTGACGGTAAATAATGCTTTGACCGCTGGAGACTGGAAGGGCAGAAGCCCATTGAAGGACGGCTTCTGCTTCTTCCCTGCCGCCGGCATGCCCAGGATATAATACGGCAGTCAGAATCCCACGTGGCCGCAGCAACTGCAAGGCAGCTTCGAGTGCGACGAGTGTGCTGTCTGTATGCGTGATGACCGTAGGATCAGCCCCTTCGGACGGCAAGTAGCCGAGGTTAAACATGACCGCAGCCACTTTGCCATGCAGCCGGTCTGGAATGGCCTGCTGCATTTGCTCATGGCCTTGCAGCAACAGTGATACTTCTGCTATTGAAGGGGAAGTGTCTTCTTCCAGCCGACGACGGGCGTAATCCAAGGCTTCCTGCTGGATATCGAAGCCGTAGACATGCCCCCGTTTGCCAGCTGCTTTAGCCAGAAACAACGTATCTGCGCCTGTGCCGACGGTGGCGTCTATAGCAGTATCGCCTGGCTGCACTCGCGCAGCTACCAATTGATGAGCATAGCTCAGAACAGACAGGAATCCCATTTAAGACTTCCTCCAGTATTTTCCCTGCCACGTTTCACGTGATTTCAGTTCATTATCAATGCCGTTCAGCACTTCCCATTTCTTAAGCGACCACATGGGACCCATCAGTAAATCGCGAGGGGCATCTCCGGTCAACCGATGAACGATCATTTCAGGGGGCAAAAACTCCAGCGTATCTACAATGAGCTTAATGTACTCGTCCTTTTCCAAAAAGCGTAGCAATCCTGCTTCGTACTGCTTGACCATCGGCGTTTTGCGCATGAGATGCAGCAGATGGATTTTGATGCCCTGCACATCCATAGCTGCTACTGCACGTCCTGTATCGAGCATCATTTCATGCGTCTCCAGGGGCAGACCATAAATAATATGGGCACACACACGGATATTTCGCTTACGCAGCTTTTCCACGGCATCCAGATAACATTGAGTATCGTGAGCGCGATTAATCAGCTCAGAGGTCGATTCATGGACGGTTTGCAGACCCATTTCGACCCACAAATACGTGCGTTCGTTCAGCTCGGCTAAATAATCCACGACATCATCAGGCAGGCAATCCGGACGTGTAGCGATGGACAGACCGACAACGCCGGGCTGCTCTAAAATAACCTCAAAGTATTCTCGCAGCTCTTCAACCGGGGCATATGTATTCGTGTAGGCTTGAAAATAGCCAATATATTTAGCGTTGGGCCATTTTAAATGCTGGCGGTCCCGAATCGTATTGAACTGGGTGACCAAATCATCACGGCGACGTCCGGCAAAATCACCTGATCCGCGTGCACTACAAAAGGTACAACCCCCTTTGGCGATGGAACCATCGCGATTTGGACAGGTAAAACCCGCATCCAGCATGACTTTAAATACTTTATTTTGAAATTGCTCGTGCATTTCGTAATTCCAGGTATGGAACCGTTTATCTCCCCACTGGAGAGGAGCAGGCAACAAATCTGTTTTCATGGGTGTACTCCTTTTTTTACGATCACCCTATTGTAACAAAATTCAATCTTAAATGGGAATCACTTGACCGAGAAAGTCATTAAAAAGTGCGGATTTTATGGCTTTCCGGATTGAAAAAGGTTACACAATATGTTATATTGTAAGCGGTACCAGACATATGATAAAAGGACTGTTTTTATCCTGAAGATAAAAAGTTATCAGTCGCTAATGATTATTCTTCAGGGAGGCAGCTGTGCTGTTTCTATCGCCTGCTTTAGGGGAAGTGCACGTCGGTTCCATCACAAATAACCCGTGAGGTGATCTTTTATGGAAACGCAGGATAAGACGCGTATGGATAAAGTTACGGTTGAGTTGACCTTTGATGAGGCGTTAGCATTGACGGGTGTCCGTTTTGGACAGGATCGTCAGATTGGAACGTCTGCACGTCAAAAAATCAGAGCCGCTTGCCAAAAGACAATTGATTTTTCACCTGCTGATGGGGTAGACTATGAACAATTAAATTAGTTGGACCCCAATCCAAATATATTGAAAAAGGAATTTCATTTCCGTATCTTCAAGCGGGGGTGAAATTCCTTTTTCCTTGATAACAGAGTATATGGAGGAGTAACATGCGTTTACGCGGAAGAAAAGGAATACGTGAAAGTCTGGAAGAACAGCAAGATCTGGTCATCTTGGAACCATCACAGTATAAGGGGAAATGGCAGCAGCTTTTTGGTAATGATCGTCCCATTCATGTGGAATTTGGCATGGGTAAAGGGCAATTTATAAGCCAAATGAGCTACCGAAATCCAGAGGTTAACTATATCGGCTTTGATATGTATGATGAGCTGGTTCGCCGTGCTACCGAAAAATCCCGTCTGGCCTGGAGTGATTCAGAGGTTGTTACACCGCCTAATATCAAGTTGGCCCTGGCAAATATCGAACAGATCGAAAATGTTTTTGAACCAGGAGAAGTAGAACGCATTTATCTGAATTTTAGCGATCCCTGGCCTAAAGCCAAGCATGCACGCCGTCGTTTGACGCATCCGCGTTTTTTGGACAAGTACCGTCAGCTATTGAACAGCAAAGGGCAAATTCATTTTAAGACGGACTCGGAGACACTGTTTGAGTTTTCTCTGAATTCATTCGCCGACAGCGGTCTGCAAATGACGAACATTTCGTTAAACCTTCATCGTGACGGAATCAATGAGGAGCATGTCATGACGGAATATGAACAGAAGTTTATGGGTAAAGGTATGAACATTCATCGTGTCGAGGTGTTGATTGGGAAAGACGCTTTGGCAGAGTACGAAAAAACACGGCTCGAAAAATACGGAAAGTAACCATAGACAAAAATAATTAAAGTAAACCAAACAGGGTGCTTCCTTTTAGGAAAGCACCCTGTTTGGTTCCAGTATATCCAAAATACTCTGTGCGCTCTGAAGAGGATAATATCGCGCTACATTATGGATGTGCTCTTGTCGCTTGCGAACGATTTCTGGAAAATCGTATAGCAGACGGTTCATCCATTTCACGACAACGTCCAGCGAAGTAATCGGTTCTCCGAAGCCTTGAGCCGTAAAATATTGACAATTTTCCTCCTCCTGTCCAGGGAGAGGCTTGTGAAACAGCATCGGAATCCCTTTGGCCAGCCCTTCGGTGCATGTCATTCCGCCAGGCTTGGTAATGAGTAGATTCGACACTTCCATTAATTTGTCGATTTCCCGTGTAAATCCAAAAATATGAATGTTTGAATGATTGAACCGAGGATCCAACTCCATTTTACGACGAATTTTATCATTATGCCCCAAACAAAAAATAAATTGAATTTTTTCTCTCCAATCGGTAAGCGAACGATGTATGACTTCGTCGTTCATCAGGCCCCAGCCGCCGCCCATAACGAGTACCGTCGGGATGGATTTTAGCCCAAACTGTTCTCTGATTTCATCGTGCCCAGGATGTTCCCAAAAATTTGGATGAACCGGAATACCAGTTACCTGGATTTTCGATACGGAAACTCCGCGCGCGCGCAGCTTACGCATGACTTCAGGCGTAGACACAAAGTACCGGTCAACCTCGGGACTAATCCATGTACCATGTGCATCGTAGTCTGTAATGACGGTACACAGCGGTACATGTAAGCCTAAGCGCTTCAAGCGTGAAATGACTGCGCTCGGGATAGGGTGAGTACATACCACCAAATCGGGACGAAGCTGCCGGAGAATATTTCGGGTCTGTGTGTAGAACAGCCGGTGCAAAGCGAGCGTTGTAAGACGGTTTAATGATTTTTTGTATTGATGACGGTAAACCAATCCGACTAGGCGAGGCTGCGATACAACAGTCTTCTTGTATGCTGTAATAATAAGCGGGGCCATTCTCGGATTCAAAAAGCTCCCCAGCTCCAGCACTCTTGTCTGCACATCCGGAGAAAGCTTCCGCAAGCTGCTTGAGAGCGCATAGGCAGCTTGAGTATGTCCGGCACCGAAACCTTCCGATAATAATAACACTCGTTTTTTAGCCACTCTCATTTCACCTGTTCCTGCTGGGATGTTCTCAATCATACCATATCGGCTTTAAGGCCAGAATGCAACCGTTCCTATTGCGGCAGACGTTCCGATGACTGCTCCTGCAAGCACATCCGTGGGATAGTGAAGCCCCAAATAAATTCGGGAAAAACCTACAATTATCGCTACAGGCAGCAGCAATAGTGCTAGCATGGGTGACTGCAGCATAAAAGGAACGGTAGCTGAAAAAATAGCGGTCGTGTGCCCTGAGGGAAAAGAATGATCCGACAAGGGATTGCGGAATGTATTTGTGCCTGGTAGCGCCAAGTACGGACGTATCCGCGGGTACAGCTTTTTAACGATAGCTACAGGGATGTGACTGATCGCAAGAGCGATAGCTCCCTTCATGCCGGAGTCTTTCCATGGATACGGAGCGAGCCACCAAATAAGAAGCGTAGAGGCTATTGTAAAGGTAGCCCCGCCTAAATGTGTGAGATAATACAGCCAAAAGTTCAAAAAACGGTTGTGTAAGCGCCCGTTGATCCATTTGAACAATCGCTGCTCCAGACTTACAAGTTTTACGACTAGACGTTGCATTTGGTTTCCTCCGGTTGCCGGTTCAGGTCTGTCGGCAAATATTTTGAATCAATTTGACATTAATCAGGTCTAAGTAATTATTCTCTTGCTCTCATCATATTTTTAAACGCTATTCATTTCAAGAATCACCACTTACCTGGTTCAATTCTACACAAAAATGTTAATGGAATATAAGCTGTATTGTATAACTTTCTTTGCGTTCATCCGTCTAATAAGATAGAGTGGATAGAAGTGGTTGCTAATTGGCCCACAAAAAGGAGGGACCAAAGAAATAAAAAGTTAGCAAATGGATGAAAATAAGACCTAAGCGTCATGAATAAGAGGTCCAGCGCCGCATTCTCGGTTCAAACGGGAATTTGTCGTGTTTTTTTGCTGCTGAGACCCGTTTAGGGGCTTTGACAAAAGGTTGAAAACCAACGAAAATCGTAATGGCATTCCTGTGTCAGCCAAAAGGGGGCTGCACAGAGCCAAAGAAGAAAGCAAGGGTCGGGTCAAAAACTACAGAAAAGGCGCATAAAGCGCCGCAACTTGCGCTACACAGATAGAAAACAGACAAACGCAAGATTTTTAAAGGGGTATAAAAAGGGGGTAACAAGAGATCATGTTAGACGCTATTTTTGTGACGCTCCAGGTCATACTGGCGGTGATCGCAGTCTATCAGTTTGCATTCTCCTTGTTCGGATTGGTTCGTAAGAAAAGAAAAGTGCAGGCGGCTCCAGAAAAATCATTTGCTATTTTAGTCGCTGCCCACAATGAAGAACAAGTTGTCGGAGCATTGATGGAAAATTTAAAGGAGCTTGACTATCCAAAGGAACTGTACGACGTATTCGTAATCTGTGATAACTGCACAGATAAGACAGCGGACATCGTTCGTGCTCATGGCATGAATGCATGTGAACGTACGAATCCGAATTTGCGTGGTAAAGGCTACGCTATTGAGTGGATGCTCAAGGAGCTGTGGGCTATGCCGCGGCAATATGATGCCATTGTCATGTTTGATGCCGACAATTTGGCGCATACCAATTTCTTGAGCGAAATGAACAATGACTTGTGCTCAGGCGCCCGTGTCATCCAGGGGTATATTGATACTAAAAACCCTGAGGATTCCTGGATCACAGCAGCATACGGGGTATCTTATTGGTACATCAACCGTTTGTGGCAACTGTCACGTCACAACCTGAATATGGCTAATTTCCTTGGTGGTACAGGCATGTGCTTTGAAACAAATCTGCTCAAGGAAATGGGCTGGGGTGCAACAAGTCTGGTAGAGGATTTGGAATTCACCATGCGTTGTACACAACGCAACGTATACCCAAGATTTAATTACGATGCCAAGGTGTATGATGAGAAGCCGTTGACATTCAAAGCTTCTTCCAGACAGCGTCTGCGCTGGATGCAAGGTCACTTCACGGTTGCTCGTCGTTATTTCTTCCCATTGCTGTGGCAAAGTATCAAAGATAGAAGCCTGATTAAATTCGATATGGCTCTTTATGGTCTGAACGTGTATATCGTACTGTTTACGTTCTTGATGACAGTAGCGATGTGGGTGGATATTGTAATATTCGGTGGACCCAATATTGAAAATATCTACGTACAATTCCCTGCGTGGACCGGTTTTGTGGCCATAAGTCTGAATATTATCACCTTTTTGATCGCGATGATCTTGGAAAAGGTCACGTTCAAAAAAGTATACCTGTACTTGCTGCTGTTCCCAGTCTATCTGGTTTCGTGGTATCCGATTACGTTCTATGCATTCTTTACACAGAACAACAAGCAATGGAGCCACACCCAGCATACGCGTGTTGTTCGTCTGGAAGAGGTTCAGAGCAAGCAAGGTTAATGGTTGTTGAAGCAAAACTATGCAACCTACAGAGGACGTGTACACCTAATTTTCATAAAAGTATTGACGCCTCTGTAGTAGCATGATATGATATTTGAGTATGTTAATTGAAAAGTATGGATTAACAAGCAGAAGGTCCGACTTCTCACCTGCCCGGTATTGCCGGCTGGTCATGATCCAATGATTTGTGAATTCAACTTTCATGATGAATTGAGTATCAGACAGGGATGTCGGCTGCATAGTCGTCATCCCTTTTTTGTGCTTAAACACAATACAACAATAACAGGTTCTGGAGGTGGAGGGTTATTAGTAAGGAACATATGATCAATGATGAGATTCGAGTGAGAGAAGTACGTCTAGTTGGTGCAAACGGGGAACAAATCGGGATTAAACCGACTCGTGAAGCTCTGCAAATGGCGATTGACGCAAACTTGGATCTCGTAAACGTGGCGCCTCAAGCGAAGCCGCCCGTGTGTCGGATTATGGATTACGGTAAATTCCGTTATGAGCAACAGAAGAAAGAAAAGGAAGCCCGTAAAAACCAGAAGATCGTTGACATCAAAGAGGTATGGTTCCGTTCCAACATCGAGGAACATGACTACCAGACCAAGTTTCGCAATGTGGTGAAGTTCCTGAATGAAGGGGACAAGGTGAAATGCTCCGTTCGTTTCCGTGGTCGTGAAATTACCCATGCTAATGTGGGACAAAAAATTCTCGAACGTGTAAAAACGGAAGTTGCTGATCTTTGTACCGTGGAGCGCCAACCCAAGCTCGAAGGACGCAGCATGATTATGATATTGGCTCCAAAGAGTCAATGACAAATTAAGGAGGAAGTTCAATGCCAAAAATGAAAACACATAGCAGCCTTAAAGGCCGCTTCAAAATTACCGGTACTGGTAAAGTGACTCGTTACAAAGCTTACAGAAACCACTTGCTTTCCCACAAATCCAAACGTGCAAAACGCGTTCTGGGTACTAACCCTGAGATGGCACCTGGGGACGTTAGACGTTTGAAACAAGGTCTTGCTAACCTGAAATAGTATAAGCACGGCAATAAATAAAGTATAAACATTATTTGGGAGGTCTTTTGATATGGCAAGAGTAAAGGGCGGATTCGTCGTTCGTCGTCGTCATAAAAAAGTATTGAAGCTTGCTAAAGGTTATTTTGGTTCCAAACACCGCATTTTTAAAACAGCTAACGAGCAGGTAATGAAATCGCTTGTTTACGCATACCGTGACCGTCGTCAGACGAAACGTAACTTCCGCAGATTGTGGATCGTGCGTATCAACGCAGCAGCTCGTTTGAATGGTTTGTCTTACAGCAAATTGATGCACGGTCTGAAATTGGCTGGTGTGGACATTAACCGTAAAATCTTGGCTGATCTTGCAGTCAATGATATTAATGCATTCAACTCTTTGGCAACTGTTGCTAAAGGTAAAATCAACGCTTAATTAAGGCGTAAAAACCGCGAAAGTGGTAACAAAGGTGTCCCGAGCAGTATGCTGTGTAGGGATGCCTTTTTTTGTACATACTTAACACTAAAAAAGATTTTGTTTTCTTCAAAATACGAATAAATATGACGTAAGATGGCAGAATGTATGGATTTCTCAATTTTGTAACGCTTACATTTTTGGAAATCTAAAAAAAATTGACCCAAGGTTATTAATTGGCTAGATTTTAGTCGATCATAATTGTATAATCTCTAAAGTAAGTCTTCTGTACGATCTGTCTCGTCGGTAAATGACATGAAAATGATGTGCATTTTCTAAAGAAAAGAGACAGTCCAGGGATCTAACACTAAGGGGGAACAGTATCAGCATGAAGAAATTGTTTAGTATGTCTTTGGTTATGCTGCTGGCGATCTCGGTTATTCTCGCAGGCTGCGGTAACAAAAATCAAGGTGCGTCCAACGCAAATGGTGGAGAAGCAGGCGGTTCTGCCAAAACATCAAATATCCAACTTGGCATGGTTACAGATGTGGGCGGAGTAAACGACAAATCGTTTAATCAATCTGCTTGGGAGGCACTTCAAGCTATTCAGAAAGAATCAGGCGTTAAAGCTAAATACTTGCAAAGTAAATCCGACCAAGATTATATTCCTAACCTGAATCAATTCGTTAAGGGTGATTTCAACCTGACTTGGGGAATCGGTTTTAATCTTGCGAATGCGATTGGACAAGTAGCCAAAGACAATCCGAACAAAAATTTGGCGATCATTGACAGTGTTGTGGATGCGCCTAACGTTAAATCGGTTGTATTTGCTGAAAATGAAGGTTCCTTCCTGGTAGGGGTTGTGGCTGGTAAACTTACTAAAACAAACAAAGTTGGTTTTGTGGGTGGACAAGACAGCCCGCTGATCAAACGTTTTGAAAAAGGATTTGAAGCAGGGGTAAAGGCTGTAAATCCAAAAGCACAACTGATTGTGAACTATACGGGTGCATTTGATAAGCCGGATCTTGGTAAAGCTGCTGCAGCAACGATCTACAATGATGGTGCGGACATTATTTTCCATGCAGCTGGTGGATCAGGAACAGGCGTATTTAACGAAGCACTCGCACGTAAGCAGCAAGGTCAGCAAGTATGGGTTATCGGCGTAGATAAAGACCAATCACTTGAGTTTGGTGACGGAGTAACATTAACTTCGATGGTAAAACGCGTAGATGAAGCAGTAAAACGTGTATCCCAAGAAGTAATTGACGGTAAGTTTAAGGGCGGTGTCGAAACACTGGCTCTGAAGGATAACGGAATTGGATTGGCAGATACATCTTCGAAAAACGTTCCTAAAGATGTGCTTGATCTTGTAGAACAATACAAGCAAAAAATCATTAAAGGCGAGATTAAAGTTCCTTCGAAATAAGCTAGACTGAAGAACATAGAGGTAGCGACAAGGCTGGTTCATAAGACTAGCCTTGTTCTTACGTCTGGAGTTATAAGATTATAATGGTCAAAATCAGCTCATTGGAGCACATACTATAAAGTGTATAAGGGTGATCTCATGGATGCAGCGACCCCCGTCGTTGAGTTAAAGCAAATTACAAAACGATTCCCCGGCATCGTTGCCAACGACTCCATCAGCATCAAGCTGCATAAGGGAGAAATTCATGCCCTTTTGGGTGAGAATGGCGCGGGTAAATCTACGCTTATGAATATTCTTTTCGGACTATATCAGCCGGATGAAGGGACCATTGAAATGGGAGGAAACCCCGTACAGATTGATAGTCCTAATAAGGCAATTGATCTGGGGATCGGCATGGTACATCAGCATTTTAAGCTCGTACAGCCGTTTACCGTAACCGAAAATATTGTCCTGGGTTCGGAGCCACGTAAGGGTCTGAAAATCAATTATAAAAAGGCTGCCGCAGAAGTACAGCGGTTATCTGAGCAATATGGACTTCAGGTGAATCCGAATGCCAAAATTGAGGATATATCTGTGGGTATGCAGCAACGTGTGGAAATTATCAAGACACTCTATCGTGGTGCAGATATTCTGATTTTCGATGAGCCAACCGCGGTGCTGACACCACAGGAAATTTCTGAGTTGCTGGACATTATGAAGCGCTTAGTCGCTGAAGGCAAATCAATCATTCTTATCACGCATAAGCTCAAAGAAATTATGCAAATTGCCGATACGGTTACGATCATTCGCCGAGGTAAAGTTATTGATACGGTCAAAACCTCTGAAACAACACCGAATGAGCTGGCGGAGAAAATGGTAGGCCGCCGTGTGTCCTTTAAAGTGGATAAGAAGCTTGCTCAACCAGGACAAACTGTACTGGAAATGAACAATGTAATCTCTAAAAATAAGGATGGCATTCATGTTCTGAATGAATTGAACCTGCAGGTTAAGGCCGGCGAGATTTTGGGGATTGCTGGGGTGGACGGCAATGGACAGAGTGAGCTGATTGAAGCCTTGACAGGATTGCGCAAGGTGGATAGCGGAAGTATCCGTTTGCTCGGAAAAGAACTGACAAACCAGCCACCGCGCAAAATTTCAGAGGCAGGCGTTTCACATATACCGGAGGATCGCCATAAGCATGGATTGGTGCTCGATTTTTCCATGAGTGAAAATATGGTGCTGGAGACGTATTATCAGGCACCTTACAGTAAAAACGGCTTTTTGAACAAGGACGCTATAGAAAAACAGGCAAAAAGCCTTATTGAGAAGTTTGATGTAAGAACACCAGATATTCATACCAAGGCAAGAGCGTTATCTGGTGGGAATCAGCAAAAGGCTATTATAGCGCGTGAAATTGATAAAAACCCAGACCTTCTCATCGCAGCTCAGCCTACACGCGGGCTGGATGTTGGGGCTATTGAGTTTGTCCAAGAACAATTGATTGCCCAGCGGGATCAAGGTAAAGCGGTACTGCTTATTTCATTTGAGTTGGACGAGATTATGAATGTATCCGATCGAATTGCTGTTATTTATGAGGGCAAGATTGTCGGGGAAGTGCTGCCTGAAGAAACGAATGACCAGGAACTGGGACTCATGATGGCAGGAAGTGCAGTGAAGAAAGGAGTAGAGAATGGCTAACCTATTGAAAATATTCACAAAAGACTCCTTTGTTCTGGCACTGGTCTCTATTGTTTTTGGCCTCATTCTGGGTGCTATCGTGATGTTGATTGGCGGGTATGACCCTATTGTGGCGTACTCTGCATTGTTTAGCCGTGTGTACGGAGACACCTACAACTTTGGCGAAGCGATCCGTGAGATGACTCCTTTAATTCTAACAGGATTGGCATTTGCTTTTGCGGCTCGTGCCGGGTTGTTTAATATTGGCGGCGAAGGTCAGTTTCTGGTCGGTATGACAGCTGCTTCGATTGTAGGCATCAAACTTCATGGGTTGCCTGCTATCATTCATGCACCGCTAGCTGTAATTGCAGGAGCCGTTTTCGGAGGCTTATGGGCTGCGATTGCTGGCTATTTGAAGGCCAAACGAGGCGTTAACGAAGTTATTACATGTATTATGATGAACTGGATCGGACTGTATTTGGCTAATTTGGTGATTAATCAGTTCGCACTTTTGGAAGGGGAAAATCGCTCTGTAGATATCCAACCTTCCGCTTCTATTTCCATTGATTGGCTGTCCCAGATGATGGGGAATGCTCGGGTTCATTGGGGCACCGTTATTGCTGTGCTGGCGGCAGTGTTTTTCTATATTTTCATGTGGAAAACAAAGCAGGGCTATGAGCTTCGGGCTGTCGGATTTAATGAGGATGCATCTCGTTATGCAGGTATGAATGTAAATCGCAATATCATAAAAGCGATGTTTATTAGTGGTGTTTTTGCTGGATTGGCTGGTGCCTTTGAGGTGTTGGGGGTTTTCCATTATCAATCTGTTATGGCAGGATCACCGGGAACCGGCTTTGACGGCATCGCTGTGTCTTTGATCGGGATGAATAATCCGTTCGGTGTACTGCTTGGCTCTGTTTTGTTCGGGACGCTTACGTATGGTTCTGCAGGGATGAGCTTTAGCGCGGATGTACCACCAGAAATTATCCGGGTAGTTATTGGCTCGATTATTTTCTTTATTGCCGCCCAAGGCATTGTGCGTTGGGTTGTAAAGCCGCTGTATTCCAAGCGGAAGAAAGAGAAGGTGTTGTAAAATGAGTTGGTTAACACTTGGTGAATTAATCCATACGACGCTCGTTTTTGCGACGGCGATTATTTTTGCGTCTCTTGGCGGAGTTTTTTCGGAAAAATCCGGTGTAACGAATCTCGGGTTGGAAGGACTTATGGTATTTGGCGCATTTGCGGCAGGTGTCGGCGGATTTTATGCCGAGCAAGCGGGATTAGGAGGCACCTCTGCGGCCTGGGTAGGTGTACTGTCAGCTGCGGTGTTTGGTATTCTGGTTTCGCTAATTCATGCTGTAGCCTCCATTACGTTCAAGGCCGATCAGGTAATCAGCGGGATTGTCATTAACTTTCTGGCAGCAGGTAGTACACTGTATATGGTTAAGCTGCTATTTGAGGGTGATGGTGACACTGGCCGGATTCAAGGCTTTAACGAGATATCCATCCCTTATCTAGTGGATATTCCGATTGCAGGAAAAGCATTTTTCCAAGCCTATCCAACCACATATCTAGCTATTCTATTGGTTATTATTGGCTACTTTACTTTGTATAAAACACCGTTTGGCTTGCGTTTGCGTTCAGTAGGAGAGCATCCAGGTGCGGCCGATACAGTGGGGATCAAAGTCAATCGCCTTCGTTATATCGGTGTTATGATTAGTGGTGCGTTGGCTGGGATTGGTGGGGCTACAATCACTTTGACTACGACCAATATGTTTTCACATAATACGGTTTCAGGGCAGGGTTATATTGCTATTGCCGCTATGATTTTCGGTAAATGGAATCCGCTCGGCGCTTTTGGCGCGGCAGTGTTTTTCGGTTTTTCACAAGCGATTCGCAACTATGTACAGCTGTTTGCATGGTCGCAAAGTATTCCCCAGGAAATTATTTTTATGTTGCCGTATCTCTTGACGATTATTGTGCTGGTAGCGGCAGTTGGACGTTCACGCGCTCCAGCCGCTTTGGGTCAACTGTACGATCCAAGCAAGCGTTAATAACTACCTATACGGCTGAATGTTTTTGGCTAGACGCATTAGTATATTTGAAAAACTGGTATCTGCATGTGCAGGTACCAGTTTTTTTATGTTGTGCAGGCATTTAAACATACGCTTCAGGCATGAATGGAATAGACTGTGCTATGCAGATTGGACGGACGCTCGGCCCCTGTCAGCTCAGTCTATTTTGTGGTGGTGGTGAGCTATCAAGGAGCCGTTCAATCTGTCCATCCGTTGAGAAAGAAGGAGGAAATACGATGAAACAGGCAATAACCAGAAAGCAGGTGGAGAAGCTTGTCGGTAAGGTCATCTTCGCCACACGTAAGGATGGCTCCCGGGTCAGTGGTAAGCTGATTCGCATTTCGGGTAACCGACTAATTCTTCAACCCAACCGTAAGAAGAAAGTAAACACGAAAGCGATTATTCCGCTGGTGCTTTTTGATTTGCTAGCCATTGGCACAGCTCCATACGTTGGTGCCTACGCTGGCTACGGTCCAGGTTATGGAGGACCAGGTTATGGTCCGCAGTATGGAGCGTATACAGACGGGGGATATCCCGGAGTAGGCTATCCGTTTTACCCCAACTTTTTTTAGTTCTACAACATCACGAACCCGAAAATTATAATTTTCAAAGCGACTTTTCGAGTTCGTGGCATCGGCTTAGAGCTACGTAACGCATCATGTGGTATCGATGACGTAAATAAAAATGGATCCCTCGCACGTTGTCTTCGTCCACCATCACTTTAGCTCGCTTGCAGCGTCGCAATCGGCCGTATTGTTCGGCACACTCCAGCAACTTTTTTCCGTATCTTTTACCTTGATGAGCCGAAGCGATTGCAATCAAATCAATGTATAAAAGTTCTCCGTGCAGCATAACATGAATGAAGCCAACAACCTGTGCATTATCCGGTCTGCAAGCTACAAAAGTGATGCCCCGGTTTAAGCGCCGGGGTAATTCTTTTCGTATTTGATCCATCTCTTGGAGACTTAAATGCGATAGGGGGACAAGCTCTTGCTCGATTAGACGAAAGATCATTTTGTCATCTTGGGCGCAACGTTTGCGAATCATAAACAGGCCTCCTTTTTTACCCTTTTAGCAAGATATGTCATGGCTTTGGAGGTGTACAAAGTCTCTCTGTGCGGTCTTTTTTATATTATGCGGATACCTCTTATAAGCGTGCGGCTCAGAGGTGCTAAAGCAGAGAAACATAAATTTTTATGAAATCTGGGTATTGACTATCCCAGATGAGGGACATATAATGTGTCTAAACATTTGAAAGAATGACATGAACACAACGGCAATGAAGAGGACGAAGTGATTAGGGCTCTTTTGTTCAGAGAGTGAGGCATTAGCTGCAAGCTTCACCAAAATCCCTTTTTAACGAGCTCACCTCGGAGCTGTTTTCCTGAAAAGTATTTGGGCCCATGAGCTTAACGGTGTACTGAATCGCCTATTAGGGAAAATCGTACGGTCTACGTTACAGACGCCAGATATGGAGATCCTTTGTGATTTCTGTACCTGCCAAGGTTCGATATTGCGAAATATCGGGCAAACACGGGTGGTACCACGGAAGCTACAGCCTTTCGTCCCTCAGCAACAGTAAGTCTGTTCTAGGGATGAAAGGTTTTTTTGTATTTACAAATGTAAGCTGTATGTAAATTTTGTAAAGGAGGATGACCAATGAGTGCACAAATTCCTGAAGTTAGGTCAACCGATGAATTACGTGAAAAGTGGATGAAACCTGAGGTGATTACGGGTTCGGAAATTTTACTCCGTAGCCTTTTGCTGGAGGGAGTAGAGTGTGTCTTCGGATATCCTGGTGGTGCAGTGCTTTATATCTACGATGCCATGTACGGCTTCAAGGATTTCAAGCATGTCCTCACTCGTCACGAGCAGGGAGCTATTCATGCGGCAGATGGTTATGCACGGGCAAGCGGTAAAGTTGGTGTCTGTATCGCGACTTCCGGACCTGGAGCGACAAACCTGGTAACTGGGATAGCGACAGCTTTTATGGATTCGGTGCCGTTGGTGGTCATCACGGGTAACGTTATATCTTCCCTGATCGGTACAGATGCTTTCCAGGAAGCTGATATCACGGGAATTACAATGCCGATTACGAAGCACAGCTATTTGGTGAGAGACGTAGAGGAGCTGCCGCGAATCATCCATGAGGCATTTCATATTGCCAACACAGGTAGAAAAGGACCGGTACTGATTGATATTCCGAAGGATATCTCCGCAGCCCAGACATTGTTTGTCCCACAAACGGAACCTGTGACCATGCGGGGTTACAACCCGAAAGTGTTGCCCAACAAGATTCAACTAGACAAGCTAACTCAAGCTATTGCCGAAGCAGAACGTCCATTTATCCTAGCAGGTGGAGGAGTTGTTTACTCCGGTGGACATGAAGCACTTTACGAATTTGTGCGTAAAACGGAAATTCCAATTGCGACAACCTTGCTTGGATTGGGAGGATTCCCAAGTGGACATGAACTTTGGACAGGGATGCCGGGAATGCACGGAACATACACCTCTAACCAGGCGATCCAACAATCAGATCTGCTGATCTGTATCGGTGCCCGCTTTGATGATCGGGTGACAGGCAAGTTGGATGGATTTGCTCCTCAAGCCAAAATCGTACACATCGATATCGACCCTGCTGAAATTGGAAAAAATGTGGCTGCGGATATTCCAATTGTAGGTGACGTGAAGGCAGTATTAGAACTGCTGAACCAGGATGTGAAACGCGCAGACCTGGCGGATGCATGGAGAGCGCAAATTCAGCAATGGAAGGCCGAGAAGCCTTTTTCTTATAAGGATTCGGAAACAGTGCTTAAACCACAATGGGTTATCGAATTGTTGGATCAAACGACCAAGGGCGGAGCAATCGTTACGACGGACGTGGGACAGCACCAAATGTGGGCCGCACAGTATTACAAATTCAATCAGCCGCGCTCATGGGTCACCTCTGGTGGACTGGGTACAATGGGATTTGGTTTCCCTTCTGCGATCGGCGCTCAAATGGCCAATCCTGACAGATTAGTAATATCGATTAACGGAGACGGCGGTATGCAGATGTGTTCGCAGGAGCTAGCCATTTGTGCTATCAATAACATTCCGGTCAAAATCGTAATTATCAACAACCAGGTACTTGGAATGGTTCGCCAATGGCAAGAACTGATCTATGACAATCGGTACAGTCACATTGACCTGGCTGGAAGCCCGGATTTTGTGAAATTGGCCGAAGCATACGGTGTCAAAGGACTGCGTGCTACGAACAAGGAAGAAGCACGTCGGGCTTGGCAGGAGGCGCTTGATACACCCGGACCGGTCGTTGTCGAGTTTGTAGTCAGCAAGGAAGAGAATGTATATCCGATGGTGACGCAAGGTTCGACCATTGATCAAATGCTGATGGGGGACGAGTAAAATGACGACAAAAAATACCATTGCTGTACTGGTAAATGATCATCCCGGCGTTTTGCAACGTGTGTCTGGACTATTTGGCCGCCGTGGCTTTAACATTGAGAGCATCACCGTAGGTCAATCGGAGGAAGCTGGATTATCCCGTATGGTCATTGTGACTGTAGGGGATGAGAACAACCTGGAGCAGATTGAAAAGCAGCTTTACAAGCTGGTTGATGTAATCAAGGTCATCGATCTTAGTTCCAAGCCAATGGTTGCTCGGGAATTGGCGATGATTAAGGTGAAGGCTGAACCGCCTCAGCGGCCAGAAATTATGGGCGTGGTAGAAACGTTCAGAGCAGCTGTCATTGATGTTGGAACGACAAGCTTGATTGTTCAGGTCATTGGCGATACTGAAAAAATCGATGCGATGATCGAGTTGTTGAAGCCTTACGGTATTCGCGAGTTGACCCGAACCGGCGTTACAGCTATGATACGTGGAAATGCATAATATAAAGCTTTAACGATTTACCGCTTATAGCGCATTACACCATTAAAGAATCGCCCGCATAAGAGCGGGTGCTCGAAGAGATTTTTAAATGCCACTCGGAGGCAAAGTCTCTTGGACTACCCGCTCATTATGAAGGGTCCAATTAAAAGGAGGAAATTAACCATGGCAGTTACAACGTACTACGAAAAAGATGCAGAACTCAGCGTATTGAAAGGAAAGACGGTGGCCGTTATCGGTTACGGTAGCCAAGGACATGCTCAAGCACAAAACTTGCGTGACAGTGGTGTGAATGTTGTTATTGGTTTGCGTGAAGGCAAATCAGCTGATGTCGCAAGAAACGACGGTTTTGAAGTTCTGAACGTAGCTGATGCAACAAGCCGTGCAGATGTGGTTCAAATTTTGTTGCCTGATGAAACTCAAGCTTCTGTTTACAAAAATGAAATTGAACCTAATCTGAAAAAAGGCGCAGCACTTTTGTTCTCCCATGGTTTTAATGTTCATTTTGGACAAATCGTAGCTCCTAAAGATAGCGATGTATTGCTGGTTGCTCCAAAATCCCCAGGACATATGGTACGTCGTACCTATGTAGAAGGGTTTGGTGTACCAGGATTGATCGCAATTGAACAGGACGCAACAGGTCAAGCCAAAGAAATCGGTCTTGCTTATGCAAAAGGCATTGGCTGTACACGTGCGGGCGTAATTGAAACCTCCTTCCGTGAAGAAACGGAAACGGATCTGTTCGGTGAGCAGGCGGTATTGTGTGGCGGTGTGAGCGCACTTGTAAAAGCGGGCTTTGAAACACTGACTGAAGCAGGATATGCTCCTGAGATGGCATACTTCGAATGCTTGCATGAGCTTAAGCTGATCGTTGACCTGATGTATGAAGGTGGATTGGCAACTATGCGTGATTCCATCAGTAATACAGCGGAATATGGCGATTATGTAACTGGACCACGTGTGGTAACAGAAGATACAAAGAAAGCTATGAAGGATGTATTGACTGACATTCAACAAGGTAAATTTGCTCGTGACTTTATCCTTGAAAACCAATCTGGACGTGCATTCCTGACGGCTACTCGCCGTAATGAAGCTAACCATCCGATTGAAGTGGTGGGCGGACAATTGCGTGAAATGATGCATTGGATCAAAAAGTAATAACCTTTTGTACTATAAGCTCGACATCATGAATTATTTATAAATATTAATTACAATGCGGCCCTGCTTATTGCGTGAGCCGCATTGTAATTTAAGGGTCCAAAATGCTGAGGGA
>NZ_JCAJRU010000037.1:0-26503 GCF_059447605.1 Paenibacillus sp. N119s
CTAGTCCCAGCACAGATGCCAGCACCGGGAAGAGTGAATCCTGCATGAGAGGACGGGTTAGTACATTGTTACTAAAACGTTCGGGGTGTCTATCTATCTCTTCAAGCAGTTCATCCGCAGTAAACGCGACCAAACCACGCCGGTCTGTAAATAATCCAGCTTTTTTGAAAAGCAGCAGGCGTTCCTCTTCATAAATGTAAAAAAGGTTCGCCCCCCCTTCATGCACATCCGCTTGTAAATGATAACCATAATCCATAATTCGCGCAGCGGTAGTCTGATAAGTTTTCTCCAACTCATCATTGTGCTGAACCAACTGTCTAAAAATGGATGTCTCCAGCTTGCGCAGTGAAGGATCTGCTGAGTCCATAAGCACCAATCCATAGGTGCCAAACAAACGTCCCATCAGCCTGGCAAAGGAATCACTTAGTCCGTATGAATCTGTCAAACCGTGCTCAATCATACGCATAATATCGGTCTTATGTTCTGAATCTGGCAAGTTTTGCTCTATATCCGCCATCGCTTGCTTCCACTCAGCCGTATCGACTTTAATAGCACTAACCGAAGAACGACGTTCAGGCTGCTTATTCAGCTTGATTTTAACTGCTTGCGGGTCTTTTGCCATTACGTATGTATGATTGACCTCGTCCCAGTCATGATCTTCACCAGCAATCCAGAAAACCGGAATAACCGGACGTCCAAGCCGCTCTTCAGCTTCTCTAGCTGCCTTAATAATCGTAGCGGCTTTGTAAATGACCAGCATCGGACCTGTGAACAGTCCACTTTGCTGCCCGCCAACAACTACTAAAGCATCTGGACTTTCCAAACGGTCCAATGAAGTACGAACCGCCTCATGCGAATTGTGTTGCTCATTGTATATACGAAGACATGCTACGACATCCTTACGGTTTAATCGCAGATGCTCCGTCTTATCCAGCCACTTCGCCCGTTGGGCATAAGCATCGGCGTGCAGAATATCATATTCATACAAATCGCTTGCGCGTCCTGTACCCTGAATGTAGTCTTCTGCCAAAGCCGACCCTCCGCGAAGCATTTCCGGAATTATTTTCATGGGTCTGCCTCCTGTCTCCACCAAAACCTTACTGCTTGATTGTACCGAAAGCCCATGTCCACGTCAAAGCTTCCTACAAAAAAAACCGCCGAATAATTCGGCGGTTGGTATCTTTAACAAGATCAGGCGTAGGGTTCAGCTACAAAATGTCCTTTAGATACTTCAATCAGCGTGGCATTTTCTAGGTTATAAGCCCCTGCTTTATTGTCGGACGTGTTATGAATCGGTCCACCTTGATCGTCAGGCATAATAATTCGCTTTTTGTTGGCTTCGACTTCCGGGTCAGGAAGTGGAATCGCCGATAAAAGCATTTTCGTATATGGATGGATCGGATTGGCATATAATTCAGAACTTTCAGCAAGCTCAACCATTCTGCCTCTATACATTACAGCTACCCGATCACTGATGTGTTTGACCATTGACAGATCATGCGCAATGAACAGGTATGTCAGACCGAGACGTTCTTGGAGCTCTTTTAGCAGATTGACAACTTGAGCCTGAATAGATACGTCAAGTGCTGAAATCGGCTCATCACAAATGATGAACTTAGGATTAACAGCCAATGCACGAGCAATACCGATCCGTTGACGTTGGCCACCAGAGAACTCATGCGGATAGCGTGTTGCGTGGTCTGGATTCAAACCAACCAGATCGAGCAACTCTTCAATCCGTTTCTTACGTTCTGCACGGCTACCTGCCATATTGTGAATATCCAGTGCCTCACCAATAATATCAGACACGGTAAAACGCGGATTTAATGATGCATATGGATCTTGAAAGATCATCTGCATATCTCGGCGCATTGCTTTCATTTTACTCGGTGATAATTTGTAAATATCAGTACCGTTAAAACGTACGCTACCTGCTGTAGGTTCATATAAGCGCAAAATAGTACGACCCGCTGTAGATTTACCACAACCGGATTCGCCAACCATCCCTAGCGTTTCACCCTCACGAATATAGAAATTCAGGTTGTCCACCGCTTTGAGCACACGGTTTTTGCCAACATTAAAATACTTTTTAAGACCTTCAACTTCAATTAAATTGTTGCTACTCACCATGATCTCACCTCCTATTTCTTCAACTTCGGATCAAGCGCATCACGCAAGCCGTCGCCAAAAAGGTTGAACGCAAGCATAATCAAACTGATCAAACCTGCTGGGAAAAGCATCCGCCATGGATAATACATCCACCCGGTCAGAGCTGATTCAATCATTGAACCCAGCGACGCTTGAGGAGCCTGTACTCCTAATCCAAGGAAGCTCAGGAATGCCTCGGAGAAAATCGCGTTTGGAACTGTCAAGGTCAGTGTGACAATGATGGGTCCTACCGCGTTAGGCAACAAGTGACGGAACAACAAGCGACCTGCACCAGCACCCATTGAACGGGAAGCAAGTACGAATTCTCGATTTTTAAGTTGTAACATCTCACCACGTACAATCCACGACATGTTAATCCACCCGGTTACACAAAGTGCAATAATAATTGTGGTAACACTTGGCTCCATTACAACCAGCAACAGGATTGTAACAAGCAAGTAAGGAATGGAATACACAATTTCAGAAAATTTATTCATGATTTCATCAACGCGGCCACCAAAGTAACCCATAATTCCACCATAGATTACTCCAATCAACAAGTCAATCATTGCAGCAGCCAAACCAATAATCAAGGAAATTCGAGCGCCCATCCAAGTACGTACAAACATATCACGCCCCAGATCATCTGTTCCGAACCAATGTTCCGCCGACGGAGGAAGATTGGTGCTCAACAAATCATTTGTGCGATCATCGTATGGCGACAGCATCGGACCAACAATTGAAGCAAGCACAATGAGAACCAAAACGCTTAAGCTCGTCATAGCCAGTTTATTTTTACGAAGTCGCTCCCAAGCATCTCGCCAAGCGGATAAGCTTTCACGCTGAATAACTTCAGCCTGCTTTTCATCCGCTCCGACTCTCTGGAAATCTTCTGGTTTCACTTGAAGCTTATCCAAATTTACAGCATTATCTTTGACAGACATAAAGTTATCCCTCCTTCCCGCCAGTAAGCTTAATCCGCGGATCAATAAATCCGTATGCAATATCTGTAATAAAACGCGCCACCATCAACAAAATACCATAAAAAATAGTTACTCCCATAATCATCGTATAATCACGGGTTGTAATACTATCCACGAACACCTTACCGATACCGCCAATCCCGAAGATTCGTTCAATAACGACCGAACCGGTAATAATATTAGCCGCCATTGGTCCTACATAGGTAACAACTGGCAGAATTGCATTACGTATAACGTGTTTGAACATAATTGTAATGGATTTCAAGCCTTTAGCCTTGGCAGTCTTAATATAATCCGCATGAAGCACTTCCAGCATGCTGGAACGCGTTAGTCGAGCGATAAACGCAATCGGCGAAGCAGATAGAGCTGCAACTGGGAGAACGTAATCCATCGGACCTTCAAAGCCCATAACATTAAACCAGCCTAACTGTTGAGCAAAGAAAAATTGAATTAACGATGCCAGAACGAAGCTGGGAACCGCGATCCCCAAGATAGCTAATACCATAGCGACGTTATCTATGAGCCTACGATGATACAAAGCTGCTAGCATCCCTAGCAAGATACCGACAATTATCGACACGATTATGGCAACAAATCCGAGTTTAAGGGAAACCGTAAAGGTTTGTCCGATAATGTCAGTTACACTTTGATTCAGTTTTTTCATAGAAATACCAAAATCACCTGAAGCAATATCACCTAAGTATTTAAAATATTGGACATACACAGGCTTATCCAGCCCATATTGCTCCATTAACCGGGCTTGAATCTCAGGAGAAGTCGCTTTTTCACTCATGAAGGGGTTACCCGGAATAGCTTTCATGAGAAAAAACGTCGCAGAGATCAGAATGAACAAAGACAGCAACATATAAAAGAATTTACTGATCAAATAACGCGTCATTGCCCGTTTACACCCCCCATAAATTTTTTCGACACCATTCGATTTTATCGAAATAGAATTGGACTATCCAATCTACTTATTTGCATGGTTACATGATGATGGAAAAGACTAGGACACACAAAAAAAACGGGATATATATGGTTCAAACCACATATATATCCCGAAGTAACTATCAAACTTCAGAATTGAGCTTTAGTTACTGTGTAATATACGCTCTTGTGAAATCAATTGCTCCACTAAAGTCAAGCCCGATATCTTTTACATTCGGTTTCGTTAAGGAAACATTTGAATAATAGTAGATCGGAAGCATTACCATATCATCTTGAACCAGAATTTTCTCAGCTTTTGCGAAATCTTCCATACGTTTAGCTGGATCCGTTTCTGTTTTGGCTGCTTGAATCAAAGAGTCATATGCAGGGTTAGCATAACCCGCGTTGTTGTTACCATTGCCTGTTGTCCACATATCTAAGAATGTCATCGGATCATTATAGTCAGCAGACCAGCCACCACGAGCGATTTGGAAATTCAGCTTGTTACGTGTTTGGATAAATACGCCCCACTCTTGGTTTTGAGTTTTAACGTCTACACCAAGATTTTTCTTCCACATATCAGCTACTGCCAAAGCAATCTTTTGGTGACTTTCGCTGGAGTTATACAGCATAGTAATAGTAGGAAGCGTGGTCATGCCTTCTTCTTTCATACCTTCTTGAAGCAATTTTTTAGCTTCAGTGAAGTCTTCTTTGAAGTAATCATCTTTATGCTCACTACGGAATTCTTGAGAAACCCCTTTGATACCTGGAGGTACAAAACCATAAGCAGGAATTTGACCGCCCATTGTTACACGTTCAACGATCGGTTGACGTTGAATAGCCATCGCAAACGCTTTACGGATTTTTGCATTGTTAAATGGTTTTTCCGTTACATTAAACAGATAGTAGTACGTACTTGCAATTCCTTTAGCCTTAAATTCGTTAGGCAATTCGTTTTTCACAGCCGTAATTTGATCAGTAGGAATTTCGCCTGTTGGCATACCTGCATAATCAAGTTGTCCACTTCTATACGAAGCCAGCTCAGTTGCACCGCTGTTTACAAGGGACATCGTAATTTTGTTCAACTTGATTTCGTCTTTACCCCAATAGTTTTCGTTCTTGGTTACTTCGATCTTTTGACCGCTATCCCAAGTCGTCAATTTGAAAGGTCCGTTAGTAATCATGCTGTCTTTCTGAACTGCCCACTTGTCATTACCTTTAATAGAAGGGTTTACAGGGTAGAAAGTGTAGAAAGAAGTCAACCCCAAGAAGTAAGGAGTTGGGTGTTCCAGCTCTACTTGCAATGTATGGTCGTCAACAGCTTTGACACCTACATCTTTAAAGTCTGTAATTTTAGTGCCTTTATAAGATTTGGAAGTGCTCAGGTTGTAGCCCTCAGCATTTTTGATATAGTACAATTGGTAAGCATATGGAGGTGCAGGGGCTGTCGAAGGGTCCAGTACCCGTTGCCAAGCGAATACGAAGTCACTTGCTTTGACTGGGTCGCCATTACTCCATTTTGCAGTATCACGAAGCTTGAACGTGTAGGTTTTGCCGTCATCGGAAATTTTCCAAGATTCAGCAACGCCAGGGATTTCTTTGCCGTCAGAACCCATACGTACGAGACCTTCATACAAAGTTTTCAGAACTGCGTTCGTTTGACTATCCTGAGCTTGTGCCGGATCGAAGGTTGGCGGCTCGGAAGAAAGGTTAACGCGCAAAATTTGCTTGTCGGCCGCAGCCGGCGTAGTCGAGGTGTTTTCTTGTGCGCCCTTACCATTGGTATCATTCTTGCCGCCGCAACCTGCGAGCAGTGCGCCAACTGCAAGAACGAGTGTCAAAAGGACTAAAAAGCTTTTCCTTTTCATCTAGCGTTTTCCCCCTAGTTCTAAAGTGGTATATGTTTATAGATTATACAACCAGCGGTCAAAAAAATCTACATTACATTTCTTCAAATTGAGCTTTTTTTTCAAAAAAACATGTTTAATTCATATTTTTTCACCATTTCATGTCACATTATATCACATAGAGTTGAATATATTTTTAAATATACCAACTACAGTCAACAAAGTATACGCCAATGTCATCGCCATAAAAGTTAATCTCCAGACCGCTCTACATAATCTTTTACCATCAACCTTTCCTTTTATTCGGTTTTGAGCTCCCCCAATTAAACCCAATGCCAGTAACAGGAGCAGTAGAATCAAATAAAAACCGAATCGCGATGCAAACAGGACATTAAAAAGTGCTGCAACGGAAAATATCAGAAAAAAAGTGGTGATATCCATAGAAGTAAGCAATGATTTCTTTTTTTCCATTTTAAGAATGTAGCGACAAACCACAAACACAATTAAAAACGGAAAAAAGGGAAGAATACTGAAAGTGATAATAGTACCTTGTAAAAGACTCAACTGATCACCCCTCTTTTAGCCGCATTCCTTCAATTAATTGCCACAATACCTCATGAGTTGGCGCACTCATTCCAGCTCGCTTTGCCATCTGCACCAGCTGCCCGTTAATGGAAGCAACTTCGGTCATGGACTGTGCAAGTACATCAGCCAGCATTGATGAGTGATTCTCTGCCGTTGCTCGGCAAACATCCATAATTTGATCCCACCATTCGCTTTCCCAGCGAATACCATGAGCTTCATACACTTGAATGCCTTCATCGTACAGCTTGCGCATCATATGTATTCGTACTGGCTCTGATAGCAGCTCGCCATTCCGAACTCGCCATACGGCCGTCAGTGGATTGATCACAGCGTTAATCAACAACTTGCGATAGATCCCTTTCTCGATTTCTTTCGACAAGCAAACGTCAAATCCTGCTACAAGCAACCGATTTAGCACACATTGCTTGAAATCATTGTGATGTTCTTCCTCTCTATCCTCTAAACATCCAATTTCAGTCAAGCCCGCTCCTGCATGTACAATTGTCGCGGCGCCTTGTCTCTTGGCTCCTTCAGTTGTCACAGCAGGATATACTACAGCTTTAGGCCACGCCTGTCTGATGCGTTCTATATGGCCGATTCCATTTTGCAAACAAATAATCCCTGTATCTCTTTCCGTTTGAGCTACAGGTTGGATCTGTCCCAATACTTCTCCTATCGCCCCCTGTTTGGTTAAAAACATAATCCACCGTGCCGGAGTCTGTGAATTTAACCGTTGCCAATCTGCCAATGGCGCTACCTTTAGCTTGTCTCCCGACACATGAAGAGCCACCTGTCCCTCCTTATCAAGCACAGTAATCCCTTCACGAGCAATAACGCGTGCCTGTTCAAGTGTTCGTGTCCATAGTGTTACTGCAGCACCTGAGGACGACAATCTTCCGGCAAACAGCAATCCCAGCGAACCCGCTCCAATAATATCAATCACTTTGTATCGTCTCGCTTCCATCTTTTTTTCTACTATATCATATGCACTCCAATGAAATAACAAAAACGCCAACTATGGCCAAGCGATAGTTGACGTTTTATTTAAAAAGCCATTGTAATCTTGCTACTCAATGCGCTCCAGATTCCCATTCGCGTCCATTTTGAACCTGGATTTAAGTTCTTCCTCATCTTCAGTGATTAAAGCCAAACGCCGGGCGCGGTCCATAATCTGAATCAGAGCTTTATAATCATCATTTACAACACGATAGTCCGTCTGCACTTCATTTACTTCTTTGGAGAGCCGGTCATTAATGGAGCGAAGTTGATTTAATTCTTCTTCCTTTTCCCGCAAATCTTTCTCCAGCATCTTAATCTGCCGATTCGTCTCCTGCATAGATCCCTTCCATTGACGCAAGAAGCGGATTACTGCATCAATAGATAACGTATCTTCACTCGTGCCATCTGTTCTGTATCCCCCTTCGACTGTATCAAGTGTGGCAAAGGTCGCCACCTGCGATACACCTACCGGGCTCTGCTTGCGAATATAACTGCGCTTCTGGCGCTGCGCTTTGGCAATGCTAATCGCTTCATCGTAACGTTTGCGCACACAGCTATTCCAACGAAAGCCGCATGCTGCAGAGGTTCTACCGATTTTTTGTCCCACCTCCTCAAACGCAGCCAGCTGTGTTCCGCCTTCCCGGATATGCCGCAATGTCACCTCCGCCAATATCAAATCATCTTCCGCACTCCATGCATCTTGTCTTATTGCAGTCATGCCTCTAGCCCTCCTAACAACATCCTGAAATAACCGTCTTCATGAACCGATCTTGCCGGTATTTGAATAGGGTATAAAAGCTGTTTATTCATTCCTATGCCTCTCGTAGAGTTCATAGAATCTATTTGATACTAAATTGTATTTCCATTTCTGCCAGAACTCATACGTGAAGTAAACAGTTTCGGGTTCCAAGCATGCTCTGACTGCTGTACAATAAAATGAATGGTTAAAGAATAAAAAAGGATCATATACATTACCATTAGTCTTTTTTGGAATACATAAAAGGGGAAAAGAAATGAATATACGAATAAAAATCGCAATCTGCACCCTGCTAACCCTCATGGTGGTGCTGACTTCCATATATGTTCCTACTTTCGCCGCTCCCTCTCCTGAAGAAAATCAGATTTTACAAGATAGCCTGTCTATCGTAGAGATTGACCATGAAATCGAGCGAATCAGTCAGGAGCAGCAGACTCTTTTACAGCGTCAGCAGGAACTGCGTAGTAGTCTAGCTGACCAACAGGAGCAAATGAACCTACAACGCAAGCGGGCAGGTGTCGTGCTGCGATCTTACTATATGGGGGAAAGGGACAAGTTGCTGAGTGTAGTGCTAGGGGCTAAAAGTATAAAGCAACTTCTCTCTTTATATGATTATTATTTATTATTGATTAGTCACGATCAGGATGTGCTTCAAGAATACGAATCCAATTATCAATTTATGCGAAAAACAGAGCAACAAGTCGCCCAAGCCACGATGGAATTAGAGACGGTTAAAACAAACTTGCTGGCACAACGTCAACGGATTCTCCTCCTCCAGTCGCGTGTAAATGACGGCGTTAATGCCAGTGAAAACCCTGAAACTCTACGCAAGCTCATTGGCGAGATGACAGCTTATTGGGAAAATGTAGGTGTATACGAGGTAAATAAGCACTTTAAAGCATTAGCTCAAGCAATGCAGGATTTGCCCCAATTCATTCAACAACAGCAAGGGGCAATGGTTACCAATGGAAAAATGATTACGATAAGCATTCGCGAAGAAGAATTTAACCGTTTTTTAAAGTCAGAGAGTGAATTATTTAATCACTTCAATTTCTCCTTTGTACAGGATCGGATTGTGGTAGAAGGTCAGCAAGGAACGATGAAATTAAGGGTAGAAGGTCACTATACGGTAGAGAATGAACCAAAAAATTCAATTTTATTCCACGTAGATCGACTGGTATTTAATGGACTGGAACTTCCAGACACGACTCGCAACAAGCTGGAAAAAGATTTTGATCTAGGCTTCTACCCGCAGCAGCTTATTTCATATGTTAAAGCCACAGAAGTACATGCTTTAAAAGGTATTCTTGAAGTTAAGCTGGAGTTAAGCTTTAAGTAAGTTGTGCTCATCTACATTGTTCTTACTATAATATAAAACAAAAGACCTCGGGAACTTCCCGAGGTCTTAATAATTTGTAATAACGATTAGGGTTATAGCAGATCAGCTGCCAACTGTGCGAGTTTGGAGCGCTCTCCTTTTTCCAACATAATATGCCCGCTAATCCCTTCTTGCTTGAATCGCTCCACCACATAGGTCAAGCCGTTACTGGCTGCATCCAGGTAAGGGTGGTCAATTTGCTCCGGATCGCCCATCAGTATAATCTTGCTCCCCTCACCTACCCGAGACACAATCGTTTTGATTTCATGGCGGGATAAATTTTGCGCCTCATCAATAATGATAAATTGCCCAGGTATCGAGCGTCCCCGAATATAAGTGAGCGCCTCCACCTGTATACTGCCTAAGCCCATCAAAATTTTGTCGATATCGCCTGATTTTTTGGCATCAAACAAATACTCCAAATTGTCGTAGATTGGCTGCATCCAGGGGCGAAGCTTTTCTTCCTTTTCTCCCGGTAAATAACCGATATCCTTGCCCATAGGAACAACAGGCCGAGCAATTAACAGTTTCTTAAAGCGGTGCTCATCCTCTACTTTAAGCAGCCCCGCCGCCAGCGCCAGCAGCGTTTTGCCAGTGCCTGCTTTTCCGGTAATCGTCACAAGGGGAATATCATCATTAAGCAAAAGCTCCAATGCCATCCGTTGCTGAGCATTACGCGCGCTGATTCCCCATACCGACTCGTTGCTTAAGTACAAAGGTTCTAATCGTTCTGCCTCCTGGTTTACTTTTAGCAGTGCCGATTTTCCAGTGCCCATTTCATCTTTCAATATAACAAATTCATGTGGATACAGCGTATAAGGTAGCTTCAGTGGTTTGATTGGTAAAAAACGGTTAGAGTAAAATTCATCTATGATGGACGGATGCACCTGTATTGCCGAGTATCCGGGGTACAATTCACTTGGATCGCCTGTTCTATCGGACAGGTAGTCTTCTGTCAGCAGCCCCAATACATCTGCCTTGATCCTGACCAGTACGTCCTTGCTAACCAGCACCACCGAACGCGGTTCAGATTGCTCCTGTTCTTCCAAATGATAATTTAAGGCGACCGCCAAAATTCGGTTATCGTTGGAAACCTCCCCGAACATCTCTTGAACTTTCAAAAAACTCCGGTGATTTAACTCAACCTTAAGCCTCCCCCCTTGGGGAAGTGGAACGCCACTATGAAGATGACCCACTTCTCTCAACCCATCTAACAATCGCGATACATTGCGGGCATTCCGTCCAATCTCATCCGCGTTGCGTTTTTTGGAGTCGATTTCTTCCAGAACAACAGCTGGAATAATAACTTCATGTTCTTTGAAGGTAAAAATGGCTTTCGGATCATGCAGCAGCACATTCGTATCCAGCACAAAAATTTTCTTCATTAAATCCCCTCCAAAGCGGCGTGGACAATCTCGTGTTTCATACCTATACCTATTCACCGACTACCCAATACTTGCTGATTCCCTGGAAAAAGAACTCCAAAACAGCATAAGGAAACGAAAAGTCTAGCTGAAGATAGTCTCAGAGCCTGTACATTTTAAAATTAGACACAAAAGGCCCAGTGATTTCTCACTGGACCTAGACTGCGTTCACCCTACATTTAGACATACCTCAACCCCCTTATGTTATATAAGAGTTTTACTCGCTGAGAGTATAACATAAGCAGGGAAAAAGATACATACTCAGGAATTGGAAGAAGCTTCAGTGCTGTCGCTTGCTTTTTTGGCTAATTCCTCTTGTAGCGCTTGTTTGGCCGAATCGAGCTGTTGCTCATCAATGTACACATAAGGGCTACGCCACGTTCCTGCTACGGGGGTGTATTTTACATTTTGCTTGGAAATATTCCAATAGGTTTGTACGATATTTTTCATTTGCTGTGATTCGATATCCGTCATCATATTCTTATCAACCGATTTAATAATTGCACTAAACTTGGTCAAAGCGTTGAAGGTTTGCATTTGGTCAATTAGGGAATGAAGTACCTGATTTTGTCGGCGATTGCGATCAAAGTCGTCAGATTCAGCTGTTCTCGGACGACAATTCGATTTGCGGTAGCGGACAAAATCAAGAGCCTGATCACCGTTCAAATGCTTGGCCCCAGCTGTCAGGTTAATATCGGTACCGTCAGCACGGTCTCGGTAACACATGTTTTTATCAACCGTGACATCTACGCCACCTAGATTATCTACAACATCTCTAAAGCCCTGGAAGTTAATAACCGTTACATAATCAATATTAATGTTTAAATATTTGCCGATCATCTTCTTCATTTGCTCTTCAGCAACTTCGCCAGATTCTTTCTCTCTAGCCTTAAACACCGGATAATACTCATTCAGCTTGCGCGGTTTATATCCATCCATTTCCAGACGTGTATCACGAGGCAAGGACACAATGGTAGACGATTTAGTATTAGGATTCAATGTAGCTACCATAATAACGTCTGACAAATAAGTTGGATGGTCAGGCCGATAGTCGGTTCCAAGCAATAAGATAGTCAAAGGCTTAGTCTCAGCCAATTGCGTTTTGGGTACTTCCTTGTTGATTCCAGTATCCAAAACATCTTCTACCTGATTGTAAATATAGTAGGTATAACCAGCTGCCGCCAAGATCCCTATAATAAGCAGAAATAAGACAAACTTCATAAACGATCTGAAAAAGCTTTTTTTCTTTTTCGTTTTTTTCGGCTTGGCGGATTTTTTCCCACTTTGTGTCCGGGGAGGCAATCCGTTCGAAAGATTACTCATGCTTCAACACCTTTTCCTGCGTTTTGAGAAATATAGCTTTCTCCAAGTTTACAATCCTAAAACACATACAGCGGCGCATCCCGTTCCCAGGTGTCGCCGCTGTGGCTAAAGACCATCCAATTAATTACATATTTGCTTGTGCTGTCTTACGTTGTTTCTCCGCACGCTCGCGCTCACCTTTGTTCAAGATCTTTTTACGCAAACGAATGGATTTAGGCGTAATTTCACAATACTCATCATCATTCAGATATTCAAGCGCCTGCTCTAATGAGAAGATAACAGGTGTTTTCAATTTAACCGTATCGTCTTTTGTTGCGGAACGAACGTTGGTCAATTGTTTTTCTTTACAGATGTTAACGACAATGTCGTTATCACGTGTGTGCTCACCAACGATCATGCCCTCATAAATTTCAGTTCCTGGCTCCAAGAACAAAATACCGCGATCTTCTACGCCCAGCATACCATAAAATGTAGAGGTGCCGTTTTCTGTAGATACAAGTACACCTTGATGACGTCCACCCACTTGACCGCCAACAAATGGTCCATAGCTGTCAAATGCATGGTTCATTACACCATAACCACGAGTCAAAGTCAGGAAGTTTGTAGTGTAACCGATCAAACCACGTGCTGGAATCAGGAATTCCAAGCGAACCTGTCCGGTACCGTTATTAATCATGTTGACCATTTCGGCTTTACGGGAGCCCAGACTTTCCATAACTGCGCCCATGCTTTCTTCCGGAATATCAATGAGGAGACGTTCAATTGGCTCCATTTTCTTACCGTCAATTTCCTTGACGATAACTTCCGGTTTGGACACTTGCAGTTCATAACCTTCACGGCGCATGTTTTCAATCAGGATTCCCAGATGCAATTCACCACGTCCAGACACAATAAAGGCATCTGGGCTATCGGTTTCATCAACACGCAAGCTGACATCTGTTTCGAGTTCTTTCAGAAGACGCTCACGCAATTTACGGGATGTAACCCACTTTCCATCACGACCCGCGAATGGACTGTTGTTAACCAAGAAGGTCATTTGCAGTGTAGGCTCATCAATTTTCAGTACAGGCAACGCCTCAGGATGATTTGGATCGGCAATGGTTTCACCAATGTTGATGTCCTTAATCCCCGCAATCGCAACAATGTCACCCGCGCCCGCTTGATCTGTTTCAATCCGTTTCAATCCTTGGAAGCCGAACAGCTTCTCAATACGAGCTGATTTACTGCTGCCATCACGTTGAATAACTGTGACCGCTTGTCCTTGCTTGATGATACCGCGGTTCACACGACCTACTGCAATTCGGCCCAGGTATTCGTTATAGTCCATCAGTGTTACGAGGAATTGAAGAGGCTCATCTACTTTTTCAGTTGGAGCTGGGATGTGCTCTACCACTGTTTCGTACAATGCTTGCATGTTGTCATCTTGCTTCTCAGGGTCCAAGCTGGAGGTTCCGTTCAACGCCGAAGCGTACACAACAGGGAATTCTAATTGATCGTCATTTGCGCCCAGCTCGATGAACAGGTCCAGTACTTCGTCAATTACTTCTGCCGGACGAGCTGCCGGACGGTCAATTTTATTGACTACAACGATAGGCGTCAGATTTTGCTCCAGCGCTTTACGCAATACGAATTTTGTTTGCGGCATGCAGCCTTCGTAAGCATCAACGACGAGCAAAACACCGTCAACCATTTTCATAATCCGTTCCACTTCACCACCAAAGTCGGCGTGTCCCGGTGTATCTACAATGTTAATCAGGTAATCTTTGTAAGTGATAGCTGTATTTTTAGCCAAAATCGTAATACCGCGTTCACGCTCCAGATCGTTGGAGTCCATGGCGCGCTCCTGAACAGCCTCGTGTTCTCTAAATGTTCCGGACTGTTGAAGCAGCTTATCGACAAGTGTCGTTTTTCCGTGGTCGACGTGGGCAATAATCGCAATATTGCGAATGTTCTCTCTTGCATGCATGGTTTGTATCCATATCCTTTCCGTATATCAAAATAGTGTCTCTATCCTGAAGCAGTGCTCATTCCAAGGCTAACAATCGTTCTTTAGGCCCACTCCCTGCCAGCCTTCTATATGTTTCAGGCTTTATACAGACAGCTTCTCTCTCCGATTCGCGTGAAAACCTTAAAATAAGCGTCAGAAATCATTCCGACGCTCTTATCATATCCCTTATATTATAGTAGAAATATGTCATAAAGCAAGACATTATTGCCTGTACCGTAATTTACCGCCATGAAATCTGCACAGCTTGTCGGTTTACCATTTGCGTTTGCTACGGTTGCCGACGACCAGCCAGACTCCAGCTCCGATCAGTAAAACGGCAATAATATACATAATGCCCGTACTCAGCAAGGTAATAATCAATAAAAGTACCGATATCAAGCCTAGTAGTACGCCCCCTGTATATACATTGCGAGAAAGCGAAGGATCATTAATGGCATACTCCCATAATCCAATCGCTATACCCAGAAGGAACAAGGGCCATAAGTAGGCCATTAAATGCCATCCCCAAGTATTGCAGAGAAAAAAGAGGAAGCCGTATACCGACAAAATTCCTGCTGGCAGCAACATAAAAGGTGATACTCTGCGCATCATGTACATTGCATGCAGCACGATTCCTGGTATTAAAATCAGCAAGGGCCAAAGGTTTCGTCCCAAGAAGGAAAATATCCCTAATTTGCCCAACAAAATAATCAGTCCTACGGCAACAATGCCTACTCCGATCATACGCTCTTTTCCGGAATTCATCGTGGTCTCCTTTGTTTGCTGGATTTGTTTTTGTGTCATTAAATATAGTTGTTTTTAAGTACACTTTTATGAATATAGAATTTTTACAAAAACCGAGCAGACTCCCCGGCATTCGCAAAACCCTATGTCTAGTTTAGCCGATGTTTTCCAAAAAAACCACGTTCAAATATGACGGGCACGTAGGTGCTGGTATATTCCTGCTATGACAACTACTGCGGCCAACAAAGCCGGTAACCACGCATGCATGACCTCGCCCATGCTTGTTAACCATATGCCCAATTTGGGATCACGCAGTAGCATTTCTCCTGCCGTGAAGGCCAGGATGGCCGATCCGAGCAAAACAAGCATCGGGAACCGATGAAGCCAGATTGCTATCACATTGCTGCCCCAGACAACAATCGGAATACTAATCGCAATACCAATGACAATAATAGCAATGTCTCCATTAGCTAAAGCTGCAATAGCTAATACGTTATCCAAACTCATGACAAAGTCTGCTACGAGTATCACTTGTATCGCCTTCCATATGGTTGCTTCAGCCCTTACCCCCGCATGATCATCATTCTCATAGAGCAGCTTAAACGCAATCCATAACAGAAGTAAACCACCCGCCGCCTGAATGAAGGGTATGCCCAGCAAAATAACAGCTATGAAAGTCAACACACAGCGTAGAAGAACCGCACCGACTGCCCCCCACCATATCGCTTGACTTCGCTGCCTTGCAGGCAGGTTTTTGCTCGCCATAGCTATAACAACTGCATTATCACCACTTAGCACCAGATTAATCATTAATATTTTCAACAGCAAAATAACATGCTCCATATGTACAAACACCCCCATCCTACATGTATGCGTAATCGGACGAGGCTATGCTTGCCAGCTTTCCGCGAATAATTCTTCATTTAGTAATAACTAATGGCAAATTGGTTGAGTATAAACCTTGAATCCAATAACAAACAGCAATATAATGAATCGTATTTCCGATAAACGGGTATTAACATAAACAACATGCAATGTTTTGAGGTTGTTTAATCAGGGAGATGAGAACGATTGAAATGTCTGGACTTCAGTTCTTTTGGCTACTGCTTAATGTGATATTTATTGATCTTTTGCTCGCAGGCGATAATGCTATTGTCATTGGACTTGCCGCCAGAAAGCTGCCTCCTGCAACGCAAAAAAAAGCGATTCTATACGGTACTGGTGGTGCCCTGCTTATCCGTATAGCAGCCACTATTGTGGTACTATGGTTGCTCCAAGTACCGTGGTTGTTACTCATCGGGGGTGTGATGCTAATCTGGATCGCGTATAAGCTGCTCGTGGACCAAGAGGACCATACCGAAGTTAAAGCTGGAACCACGCTATGGGGTGCTATTCGTACCATTATAGTCGCCGACGCAGCTATGGGTCTGGACAACGTGATTGCTGTTGCTGGCGCCGCCCAGCAGCATTTGCTACTTGTAGTGCTAGGCCTGTTAATCAGTGTGCCAATCGTTGTATGGGGAAGCACTCTTTTTATCAAGCTGATCAATAAATTCCCCTGGATTATCTATTTAGGATCGGCTGTGCTTGGTTATACGGCCTCTAACATGATCACCGAGGAACGTAAGCTGGAGCCCTATTTTACAGAGCATCCGGCACTTCGTATCCTGTTTATTGTTACCGTAATGGCTGGTATTTTGCTCACAGGATATCTTCAAAATCGCAGAGCAGTATCCCGTCGAGAAAAAACTGTCTAAACAGTTTTCAAAAGAACCCACGCCAAATAAAAAAGGCAGACCCCAACATTGTTGCGAGTCTGCCTTTTTTAGTTAAAACCAATCTTCCTGTATAACTTCCTCTTTACGCCCCTCTACAGCTCCGCCTGCCTCAAGGACAATTGTCTCCGTTGTAGCTACAGCCTGATCGATCAGGGCATTTAAATCTCGAATCGAGGCTTCAATTTTTTGTACTACCCACAAATTTGGATTGGTCGTGGGTGATTTGGGAACAAACAATGTACAGCAATCCTCATACGGGAGAATGGATAAATCGTAGGTGCCAATTTGCTTCGCGATTTCTGTAATCTCCTGCTTATCCATCATGACAAGAGGTCGCAGCAAGGGGAGTTCCGTCGAACGACCAATCACATTCATGCTGGATAACGTTTGACTAGCAACTTGGCCCAGACTGTCGCCCGTCACGAGTGCCAGGGCCCCTTCTCTCTCTGCCAGCATCGTTGCAATTCGCAGCATTGACCGCCTCATTAACGTAATAATTAAATTATCCTGACCGGTACGTGTAAAGGCCGTCTGGACTTCTGTAAACGGTACGAGGTGGATTTTGATTTGACCCGCGTAGCCTGCTAATACTTTTGCCAGGTCAATAACCTTCTCTTTCGCACGCTCGCTTGTAAAGGGATAGCTATAGAAATGAACACATTCGATTTCCAAACCTCTACGCATGGATGACCATCCTGCGACCGGGCTGTCAATGCCACCAGATAGCAGCAACATTGCTTTGCCATTCGTTCCTAACGGAAAGCCCCCTACAGCCATAATAACATCACTAAAAATATAAGCCGCTTGCTCTCTTACCTCCACACGCAACTCAATATCAGGTTGACGCACATCGACCCTCAGCGCTGGAAACTTCCGCAATATAGGAGAACCAATTAAGTGATTCATCTCTTGTGAAGAATGGGGGAACCCTTTCCATACTCTGCGAGCATTGACCTTGAAAGTCGTTCCCTCGTCCACGTTCAGCTCATGCATTAAAGCCACAGCGCTCTCAATGATAGCATCCAGCTCAACAGGAGCCATTTTGACAGGACTGATCGTCGTGATGCCAAACACCTTTTGCAACACTTGAATGATCTGTTCATAAGGCTCTCCTCCGAGAACCACATAAATCCGTCCAAATTCCTTGCGCAGTGAAGCACCTGGAAACGGCTTCAGCAGCAGCTTTACATGTTTCAGTACAGCCTTTTCAAAACGAGCGCGATTCTTCCCTTTTAATGTAAATTCACCGAAGCGAAGCAACAGCATATCATAGTGCATTTTAACGTTTCCACCTTTCAAGGGATTCCAGCTTGGCTACAGCTTGTCGAAGTGCGAGTATGAGCTCATCGATATCCTGCTCCGTATGTTCATCACCAAAGCTGATACGAATGCCGCCGGATGCTTCGGCCTCATTGCGGCCCATTGCCAGCAGGACACGGCTGGGCTCGGCTAATCTTGAAGAGCAAGCCGATTTGGTGGACACCGCCACACCCAATTGCTCCAGCGTATGCAGCAGCACCTCGGCCTTCATGCCTGGATATGAAAAGTGTACAATATGGGGCGCTTCTTCCCCGCTGTTCAGCCGCAATTGCGGGATTGTTTTCACTTCTGCGGCTACCCGTTCTCTCCACTCGATCATGCGCTGTGCTGTCTCTGCTTGTCGTTCGCCCGCCAAACGTACCGCCTTGGACATACCGACAAGCAGCGGCACATTTTCGGTACCTGCACGAACCCCTTGCTCCTGAGAACCACCACTAAGCAAGGGGAAAAGCTCTACACCTTCCCGAACGAATAACAATCCTGCACCTTTGGGTCCCCGCAGCTTATGCGCTGAAAGGCTATACAGATCAGCCTGCCAGCCCCGGATATCTACAGGCAGCTTTCCAAACCCCTGCACACCATCAATATGAAACAGGACACGAGGGAACTGTTTCTTCAGCGCAGCTCCGATATCATGCACCGGTTGGATCCTTCCCGTCTCATTATTGACATGCATAATACTGACTAAAATCGTATCTTTGCGAACAGCTGCACAAACCTGTTCGGCACTCACATGACCTTCCTCGTCTACAGGCAGAAAAGTAACCTCAAAACCCAAATTTGTCAACTGTTTGCATGCTTCATACACAGACGGGTGCTCTGTCGATACAGTAACGATATGTTTGCCTCTGGTCTGATACTGCAAAGCCGCTCCCTTAATGGCAAGATTGTTGCTTTCCGTTGCCCCGGATGTAAAGACAATCTCCGAAGGAGATACTCCTAAAGCTGTGGCACATACTTCGCGCGAGCGCTTGATCAACTTATCTGCATCTTCTCCATATCGGTGCATGGAAGACGGATTGCCATAATGGCGCCTCATTACCTCGGCAACGGTTGTAATCACCTCTTCAAAAGGCGGAGTTGTCGCTGCATAATCAAAATATTTCATTAAACTCCCCTTTCTGCCCCGCAACTGCTACAACAAAAAAAGACCAAAACAGGGAAAGGCCGCTTCATTACAGCGACACCCTTTCCCCATATTGATCCTGCCTGCGGACCTCATCTAATTTGAAATTACGCACTTTTATGCCATAAGCTGTAGGGCTTAGATCGTATATTTTTCACGTGCATTCTGAATTTTGGTAATATATCGTTGTGTTTCGGCCGGAAGCTTGTCCAGTACAGACATCAACTGCTCATCAGTACTTACACCAAGCCGCTGCACTCGTCCGGGACCTGCATTATATGCAGCCAGCGCCATATTTTCCTGCCCGTTAAAACGTTTAATCTGGTAAGACAAGTAGCGTACACCAGCGTCAATATTTTGTGCAGGATCATAGGGGTCACTAACTCCTAGACCTTGAGCTGTGGCGTCCATCAACTGCATAAGTCCTTTGGCTCCCGCTGAAGAAGTAACTGATGGATTAAATGAAGATTCTGTATCAATAACTGCTTTAATCAAAGCTACTGGAACGCCGTATTTCTGACTAGCCTCATTAATCAAACTATCATACACTGTAGCTTTTGTAGGTCCATCCGTTGCTGTATTGGAAGAAGCAGGATAGACTGTCAATGGCGAAGCCGTTCCTCTCGAGGGTCCCAATTGAAGCCAGAGCAAGCCGTTCTCATCTCTGGTAACATCGCCTGAATTTTCTTGAGTGACAGCATCATCTGTTTCCAGCTGACCTACTTGTTCCAGTAATCCAGAAAAAGCGTCCGCTGTACCCGTCTGGGTCGTAGCACTCATATTATTTAACAGCTGCATGTCTAACATGGACTTGGACACGCGCGGATCAATTTGCATGTGGTGTTCCCAACTTTCTATTGTTGTTATATCCCAAATAGCTTGTCGTTATTGATATGATACAACTTTTTACTATGTACTTCCATACTTTTCAATGAAAAAAAGCTCCGTTTCTGTCGAAAAGACAACGGAGCTTTAGAAATTAGCTTAATGTAATTATATCACTAGGATAATCTTCCTCAGATATATACAGAAGATAACAGAACCTTTACCCAGCAGGGTTAACGCACAAACGGGATAAAAGCAAAATAACTCAATGTTGCCAGTGCACCAAGGCCTATTGACCAAATGCCAGTGGTTTTACTTCCATTCACATAAGCAAAAAAACCTAACACTGCAGCAAGGGGTCCCAGTACAATAGACCACATAAACAAGGATGCGATACCAGCAGCGAGCCCAACATAGCCGGAAATGCGGCCACTATTGTTGATAACCTGATCTTGACCCTTATCCTCATTTCGGGTCGCCACTGGCGAGCCAGGCGCAACCTCTGCTGCATATTCTTCACGATGATGACGCTTGGCAGAGCGTTCCTGAACGTGACGGGGATAATCTACACGTTGGCGGCTAACAGGGTCCTCATGCTTATGCTTGTTGTTTGTATGATCTTCCATTATTACGGCACCTCCAAATGTGAAATCAATCGCATTATAAATTTACAGGGACTTCGGCTTAAAGGTGTGGCAACAGGTTGCGGCAGACGAAGCAGCCTTATCACGTTCTTCTGAACTAAAGCTTTCCCCCGCGTATTCTTCTTTAAATTTCTTCTCGGCATGACCGTCTACTTCAATCATGATCAAATCTGCCTTGCAAAAGTTGTTTTCTCCCCAATAATGGCAATTGGCTACGCTACATTTTACGATTGGCTTGGCCTCTTGGCTCATGATCATCACCTCGGATTCATTGTCCCCCCACTGCACTACACCTATGCGTTCATGACATATGGCAGTTGGTGACATACGAAAAAAGCCGCTTTCCTTCGCCTCCTCCAGACTGGCAGGAAACAAGTAGAAAACGGCTTGCTTGTCTTGTTTTAGTTTTTGATTAGAAATGGAAGTTGTTGGTTGAATGCTTTAGGCATGAGTACGGCGAGTCTGCATCCGACGCTGTGTCAAATAATCACTTTCATAATAAGTCAGGTCATCACGCAATTCTTCAAAGTTTTTCGTAATGTCCATGATCACTTCGCGTGCGGCTGGCACTGGCGTTTTACGGAAACGGATAGCATCTTGTCCCGTATAAGCATAGCGTCCGTCCTCTGCGTAAGATTCATTTTTGGGATAAAAAAAGCTGTTCACGCAGTCATGGTATACGTTATACAATGCCTTTTCCGCAAAATCGACGTCAAAGTTGGCACGGCGCAAAGCCACACCCAGCTTTTCATAGGATACTTCGGAGAAAACAAGGACATGGCGAAGGTCCGACAAAAAACCTTTGTAAAAAAGTACGGACTCCTCACTGCTATCCACAGCCAATTGTGGCAAAGCATGCTCATTGAGGAATGTTTCCACACGTTTCACGGCATTTTTCAGTTTCTCCTGCGCCGACTCACATAATTTTTGTACGTTGACTGCTGACATCAAGGCAGCTCCCCCTTATTTGTTGCTTGTTCATCAATTTGGTTACCCGAAAATAGTCCCTTCTAACCGAAAGAGCTGTAATTTTCAGTATTTATCCTACCACAAATAAGCATTGAAAGGTATAAAAACATGCCAACCTCCTCACGCTAAACCATAAATTTATGAATACTCAAGGAGGACGGTTCCATGTCTCGGCGAAAATGGTTAAAACCCCTGCTCGGAGCAGCTGCCGGAGTGCTTCTCATCACACTGATGCTACCTTCCCGTGATCACCGCCATACACCGCAGCCCGAATATACGACCAAAATGTTACCTCAGCAAGAACATCAGCTCAAAAAAGGAATGTTGGCTTCAGACCTGTCCGCTACAGATACCCTCACACGGATGGACGCAAGGCAGGACATTCAATACGTAATGCGGGAGCTTAATGGTAAAACTGCCGATCAGAAAAGAAAGTTTACTCACACATTGCAGCAATCACACAGTCATCTTCATACGCTCCAGTGGATTCACACTAGGGACGGGAAGACTAACACCTACACAGGCGACAAAGCACAGACAAGTCTGCTGAACCATCCTCAAATTCAAAGCAGCTTGGCTGCAGCTCGTCGTTCTGTCATGCAGAACAAATCCTACGAATCCACTGCTTTTCAGGTGGAAGGCGGTAAATACTTTGTCATGGGTGAACCATCCGGTGACGGAACATGCGGCGTTGCTGCCCTCGTCAGTCAGCAAGTATTGCGTGACGTGGAGAAGCATCAGCGCAAGAATTTGCGCTTGATTCCCTATCCAAAAGAAGGAAGCTACAAAATTGAATCCGTACATCCCGACACTTTGCACGATATCACTGTCAAGACGGGTCACGACAACGAAAATGCGAGCCATTATTTTGAAAACGAAATTGTCGTTCGCTTCCGTCACAATCCAGATGCACGACAATTGCAGGAAATTGCGTCAGATTTGCACTGTGAACCAGGCCGCAAGCTTGGTTATACTTATGTATTTCATTCGGATAAGATGAACTTTAAAGAGCTAAAGCAATATTTTTCACGAAAGTGGAACCCACTTTATGCTGAGCCTCACTATATGTATCTAACCAATGAAAAAGCGCCTATCAAAGCGGACAGCACTATTCCCAATGATCTGCTCTTTTCTCGGTATCAATGGAACCTGCCTGCTACCGAAACCAACAAAGGTTGGAAATTAAGCAAAGGCAGCAAGGATGTAATTGTTGCTGTCGTAGACACAGGAGTGGATATGGATCATCCCGACCTGAAGGGTCAGATTCTTCCGGGACGCAACGTAGTAAAACCGTCTGAGAAACCTTATGATGACGTCGGTCACGGAACGCACGTTGCCGGTATCATTTCCGCGCTCGTAAATAATGGTGAGGGAGTCGCTGGTATGACATGGTACAACAAAGTCATGCCGGTCAAGGTACTTGACCAATCGGGGTCTGGTACAACTTACTCGGTTGCAGAAGGTATTATATGGGCAGCTGATCACGGGGCCAAGGTCATCAATTTGAGCTTGGGCAACTATGCGCAAGCTTCATTTTTGCATGATGCGATCAAATATGCCTATGACAAAGATGTTGTATTGGTTGCAGCCACAGGCAATGATAATACGGAGCGACCTGGTTATCCAGCAGCGTATCCTGAAGTATTTGCCGTTTCCGCTACAGATTCTTCTATGCACCGTGCATCCTTTTCTAACTATGGTGATTACGTGGACGTCATGGCTCCAGGCGCAAGTATTGCCAGTACGTATCCTGGAAATCAATATGCTGCGCTGTCAGGTACTTCAATGGCCAGTCCACATGTATCAGCGCTTGCTGGCCTGATTCGATCCATTAACCCTGATCTAACCAATAAAGAGGTTATGGATTTAATGAGGGACAACGTCGTTGATTTAGGCACACCAGGCCATGACAAATATTTCGGTTATGGTCAAATCGACGTCTATAAAGCATTGAAAGCAGCACAACGTCCATATGTTCCCCTGCAGCTCTATCCTCAGCACCTAAGTGAAAAGCTAAAATCCATCTTGAAAAAACTAGAAATCTAGGATATCTCTTTTTAGAAAAAGCAGCCATGGTCTCTCCATGGCTGCTTTTTCAGGCTTCTTAACGCTTGGAACTAGTACGGACAGGCCGCTTCCCAAGACTGCGAGTATGACAGCATGGATCACCAGGGTCCTTAACAACCACCGGAAATACGTGGTGAGGTACAGGCACAACGTGCGCCTGATTGATGATTTCAATGGGATGAACAACAGGCACCACTTGTGGGTAAAATTGATGATTTACAAATTGAATCGGCGGGCACACAACCGGATCGTAATGGCAATGACTCATAATGTGCAACTCCTTTCGGTGAATTAGTACAGCATATTAAGGAGGCGTATGCTGTGCTTGGATGTTTACCCCCCAATACAATTATCCCTTATAAAATAGGCTTTCGTTCCACAATGATCGAATGATCAAGAATTTCGCCCAACAAACTACATAGCTTGCGCAGACCTGATTTAAGTGTTTCCTTGTCCGCATACGAAAAAGAAATGCGGATATGGCTGCTGTCCATACCACCTGCATAGCACACGGTACCAGGTAAAAAGGAAATTCCTTCACGATCAGCCATCCGCTCTAACTCTGGAATATCCACTATAGAAGGGAGCTTAATCCATACATTGAGACCACCTTCAGGTGCATACCAGGTGACCTCTGGCGGAGCATAGTGATGGAGCGTGTTCAATGCAACAGTTAGACGATCTCGAAGTTGTTCCCGCAATGTAACGAAATGCTGGTCAAGCCGGTTCCTGATAAAGGGTAGCAATGCTTTTTGCGTTAATAGAGGACTTCCCAAATCCGTAGTTGACTTGGCAGCCACCAAACGATCCATTACACTCCCCATTGCCGCTACACAAGCTATACGGCAGCCAGGGGCAACGGTTTTGCTAAAGCTTTTGATATAAACAACATGCCCGGACTGATCGTGCGCCTTGATAGAGAGTGGTGGTTTTGTTTTGTAATACAGGTCAGAAAATGGATCATCCTCAACAATGAGGCAGTGATAACTTTGAGCCAAATCCAGTAATTGCGTGCGTCTGGTCATCGTTAAAGTTATGCCGGTAGGATTGTGAAAGGTAGGTATCGTATAGATCAATTTTGGAGGATGAGTATCACAGAGACGTGTTAAAATGTCAGTCCGCATCCCCTCCTCGTCCATGGGAATCATAATTACTTTGGCACCACGACTAGTGAACACATCAATGGCCCCGGTATATGTAGGAGCTTCCATGTAGACCACATCTCCCGGACCGACAAACGTACGTGCCACCAGGTCAATCCCCTGTTGTGCTCCGCTGGTCACAAGCAGTTGCTCTGCTACTATAGGTATCCCTCGTTCATTCAAGTGGTCTGCAAACACTTCCCTTAGTTCTGAATCACCTTCAAAAGCTCCATATGCGGCCAGTACATCGGAATTTACAGAGGATAAACGTTGTGTATCAGCGATGATTTCGCGCGTGGGAAGAAGCTCCGGCTGTATTGCAGCTATATGAAAAGAATAGGCAGCCCTTCGGCTATGGTTAAAGTTTCTCCATAACTGTGCGCGCGGCAAATAATCGATTAGCGACATCTGCCAGGACAAATCCTGCTTCCCCTCACGATGAACCGGTATAGAAGGTTCTGCCACATAGCAACCCTTTCCCTGCGTACATGTAACCAGATTCATGGACTCCAGCTCGGCATACGCCTTGCTTACAGTTACAGGACTCACCGCAAGCAAGCTGGACAGATGACGGACAGAGGGAAGCTTGGTACCCTGAGGTAATAACCCTGACTGAATGCGATCCGCTAATGTTTTAGCAATCTGTAAATATAATTTGACACTGCTATTGCGGCTGAGATCAATATGCATCGGAACCCTTCCCTCCAAAAAAATCAACTGTTACATTTAGACGTTTACTGTTATACTTCATTATCGATATAATACAACAAATTTAATAGCACAGTATAGAACACAGGAGATGATTGGATTGGAATACAAATTTTCGGGTATGGCTCGTACTCAGGGCTCGTCCATGGTAAGGGACATTTTGAAGCTGACACAGGGAACAGATGTATTATCTCTCGCAGGTGGCCTTCCGGCCGATGCCTTCTTCCCCGTCGACGCGGTTGCTAAAGCCTATGAGCGGGTATTCCGCCTCGGCGGTACCACTGCACTTCAATACGGCCTAACCGAGGGATATATTCCTCTACGGGAGCGTCTTGCAGCAATCATGTTTTCCCAAGGCATCCCCGTCACCAGAGATAACATCCTTATGACAACAGGCTCGCAGCAGACCATTGATCTAGTTTCACGTGTGCTGCTTGATCCACAGGATACTGTATTGGTTGAGTCCCCTACTTATTTGGCAGCTCTGCAGGTATTTAATTCCTATGGCGCAAATATTGTAAGTGTAGATACAGACGCTAACGGTATGAAATTAGATGATCTTGAGGCCAAGATCAAACAGCATCAGCCCAAATTCGTGTATGTCATCCCTACCTTCTCCAACCCGGCAGGAAGTGTATGGAGTATGGAACGCAGAACAGGCGTTGTTGAGCTATGCCGTAAATACGGAACTTTGATTTTTGAAGACGATCCTTACGGACGTCTCAAATTTGATGAAAATCTTAACTTCCCCTCCTTATTTTCTATTGATCAACAGCTAGGTGGCGCTGGTCATGTAATGTACACTTCTACATTCTCTAAAAC
>NZ_JCAJRU010000038.1:0-26269 GCF_059447605.1 Paenibacillus sp. N119s
AGATGATGTAAATGAGCTAAAACGGATCGGTCGCACGATTGAACGGGTTGTTTTGGCAAGAGCCGTGAAGTGGCATACAGAGGATCGTATACTGGTTCATGAGAACAAAACGGTCGTTTTTAATTGAACTTCATATTTCAAAATGATGAAAACTTGTGAATACACATTTCGGATAAAACAAAGCCTAACTCATAATGGGCTTTGTTTTTTTATAGTGTTTGCGTCACAGGCCCCTATATAAATTTTTTTGCGATTTTTCTTATTTTTTAAATGAGGTTGATACATAACGGGTATATTGATATGAGGGCTCAGTACAATTCGACAATCATCTTTACAAACGATCTGGCAAACTTCCACGGCAAATGGTACAATACTTATGAGTGTATAAGTCATATTGAAACATTCAAGCAGATTCACTCACTTCAATAGTCTCTGTCTCTATATGGGAAGGTGATATTGAAGAGTATGACCGAATGCAATTGACATACTTCATACAATATGAGGAGGCAAACCATGACTGACCAGAACCAAGCGATTCAAAAGGATGAAAACTCCACGATCGACAATTTGTCCATCACAACCATTCGTACGTTGGCAATTGATGCCATCGAGAAAGCGAATTCGGGACACCCTGGTATGCCGATGGGCTCCGCGCCAATGGGCTACCAACTTTTTGCTAAAACAATGAACCATAACCCAGATCACCCTACATGGGTGAACCGTGACCGTTTTGTACTGTCTGCAGGACACGGTTCTATGTTGCTATACAGCCTGCTGCACCTGAGCGGCTATGACCTGCCTATGGAAGAGCTGAAGCAATTCCGCCAATGGGGCAGCCGTACACCGGGTCACCCTGAGTTTGGACACACTGCTGGTGTAGATGCTACCACCGGACCTCTGGGACAAGGTTTGGCAATGTCCGTAGGTATGGCTATGGCAGAAGCACAACTGGGTGCAACATATAATAAAGACGGATTTAAAGTTGTGGATCACTTCACATATGCTATTTGTGGCGATGGCGATCTAATGGAAGGGATTTCGCATGAAGCCGCTTCGCTCGCTGGTCGCCTTCAACTGGGTAAGCTGATCGTATTGTTTGATTCCAATGATATTACACTGGATGGCAAACTTAATCTGTCCTCTTCCGAGAGTGTTGCCAAACGTTTTGAAGCATACAACTGGCAAGTGCTGCGTGTAGAAGATGGTAATGATCTTCCAGCTATCCAAAAAGCAATTGAAGAAGCGCAAGCTGATGCAACCCGTCCTACGTTGATTGAAGTGAAAACAGTTATCGGCTACGGAAGCCCGAACAAACAAGGTAAAGGCGGACACGGCGGTACTCATGGTTCCCCGCTGGGAGCAGAAGAAGCCAAGCTGACTAAAGAATTCTACAAATGGGTATACGAAGAGGACTTCCATGTACCACAAGAGGTTCGCGAGCACTTTGCTAAAGTAAAAGAGCGCGGTATCGCAGCTAATAAAGCATGGGATGAACAATTCGCGAAATACAAAGCAGCTCACCCTGATTTGGCAGCTCAGTTCGAAACAGCTGTAAAGGGCGATCTTCCTGAAGGTTGGGATCGTGATCTTCCGAAATACTCTACAGAAGACAAAGCGGTTTCAACTCGCGTAGCTTCTGGTAATGCATTGAACGGATTGGCTCCAAATGTTCCTTTCCTGACAGGTGGATCTGCTGACTTGGAAAGCTCCACGATGACACATTTGAACAACCTGACGAACTTTACGCCAGAAGATTACGCTGGCCGTAATATTTACTTCGGTATCCGCGAGTTCGGTATGGCTGCTGCGATGAACGGTATGGCGCTGCACCAAGGTGTAAAAGTATTTGGCGGTACATTCTTCGTATTTACAGATTATCTGCGTCCGGCTGTTCGTCTGGCGGCTCTGATGGGATTGCCTGTAACCTACGTTCTGACTCACGACAGTATTGCTGTCGGTGAAGATGGCCCAACTCATGAGCCGATCGAACAATTGGCTTCTCTGCGCATTATCCCGAACTTGACGGTCATTCGTCCGGCTGACGGTAATGAAACTTCTGCTGCTTGGGCTTACACGCTGGAAAACAAGAAAAACCCGGTTGCACTGGTATTGACTCGTCAAAACTTGCCAATCCTGGCTGCTACTGCTGAACATGCACGCGAAGGAATCAAACGCGGTGCTTATGTGGTTGCAGATGCAACAGACGGCAAACCGGTTGCTCAAATTCTGGCTACAGGCTCCGAAGTACAACTGGCTGTTAAAGCACAGGAAGCATTGGCAGAGAAAGGTATTCAGGTTCGCGTTATCAGCTTCCCAAGCTGGGATCTGTTCGAAAAACAAGACAAAGCTTACAAAGATTCCGTTCTGCTGCCTGAAGTTAAAGCTCGTTTGGCTGTAGAAATGGCGTATCCACTGGGATGGGAAAAATATGTTGGCGACCAAGGCGACATTCTCGGTATCAGCACATTTGGCGCATCCGCTCCTGGTGACCGCGTAATTAAGGAATACGGTTTTACAGTAGAGAACGTGGTTAGCCGTGTAAAAGCTTTGTTGAAATAAACCACTGGAGCAGCAATTAGGAAGAGTTTGTCCATAAAGCAATGATCGTGTATTGCTGGCAAACGACCTACCTGATCGTGGCAATCCATGTATTACAAACAGTCGTAACCTGAGTAAGGCTTACGGCTGTTTGTTTCATACATTTGTATTTTGCGGAAAAATGTCTATTGGATGATCGTCTATAGAGTACACCGATACAGTGTGTATTTTCATACTGAAACTGGAATCCAAATTATGTTATGATGCACCATATTCATTCACCATTGAGAGCAGATGAGGGGATAACGAATGACACAGTTCGATGGAGTAAGCGTAATTAAAAAAGCAAATGTTTATTACGATGGTCAGGTTACAAGTCGTACAGTTATCCTGGGTGACGGTAGTAAGGTAACACTGGGGATTATGCTGCCGGGAACGTACGAATTCGGTACGGATTCCCGTGAGATCATGGAGATTTTGGCAGGGGATCTGAGAGTGTTGCTTCCAGGTTCCGAGGAATGGCTGGAAATACAAGGCACGTCAACCTTTCATGTACCTGCGAAGTCTTCCTTCAAGCTGGAAGTGCGAAGTGTAACGGATTATTGCTGTTCTTATCCGGAATAATGAGCTGAAAAGGGTAAGAGCACTCAGGCTACAAGCCAAGTGTTCTTACCCTAAAGCTGTGTCATCATTAACGCACAGCATTATGTTTACAAAGAAACGGCTTACTCAAGAGGCTGACCACCAATGGTGCGGCCAATCCATGCTTCGTATGTCTTTACGACGGCAGATAGATCCTCATCGCCGTAGCCTTGTGTTTGTCCGGCCTGAAACAAGCTTTTGGCTATGGACAACATGGGCGTAGGGATGGACAGGCTGTCTGTTAGTGAGGAAGCGAGCTTCAAATCCTTGAGCATCAGAGCAAGTGAGAACTGGTTACTAAAATCATGCTCAATGATTTTGCGCCCTTTGAGGTCAGCGGCTTTGCTGCCTGCCGATCCGAGCTGTACCAATTCTAGGAAGCTGTCTGCTGGAATGCCGGATTTAGCCGCGATAGCAAAGCCTTCAGCCAGAGCGAGGTTATTTATACCGACCATCGTATTGTGAGCAAGCTTGGCTACGGCTCCGCTGCCATTTGGCCCCATATGGAGCACTTTTTTGCCCAAGGTATCAAAAACATCTGACTGTGCCGCAATCACTTCTGCATGACCGCCGACCATGAACACGAGTGTTCCATCAACAGCGGCAGGCTTGCTACCTGTTACGGGTGCGTCAATGAAGGAACAGCCCAGCTTGTCCGCTTCAGCAGCCAGTTGTTTGACCAGCTCAGGTGAAATCGTGCTGTTGTCCATCACGGTCATACCAGCCGTAAGACCAGCAAACACACCGTCCTGACCGTAATAGACGTCACGTATTGATTGATCATCGCTGACCATGGTAATGACCAGGTGCTGCCCTTCGGCCGCTTCACGAGGGGTTGAAGCTGTACGTGCGCCTTGCTCTACCAAGGGTTCGCAGCGTGAAGCAGTACGATTATAAACTGTGACTCCGAATCCCTGTTTTAGCAGATTGGATGCCATCGGGGCGCCCATCGTGCCCAGTCCGATAAATCCGATGTTTTTCATTGCTAATCACCTTTCTTGTTGGAAGTTGCCGTCCGATGCAGATGCGAGTTCGGCTTGAATTGAATATTGAAACAATTGTTCTATGTTTCATTGTAGCATGGGCATGCTAGCCTATCTACAGCAGGGTCTGACAAGACACAGGACATATAGGTAACGCAAGCTTGTCAGGCTCAGCAAATTAAAGTATCCTATTCCTAAGTCCTTATGTTCGTATTCTGGTCTTAGTAATACCAAACAGGAGGTTCCAAACATGTCTAAAAAAGTTATTTTTGATTACACGAAAGCCCTCTCCTTTGTAGGTCAGCATGAAATTGATTATTTTGCAGAGCCTATCAAGTTGGCTCATGAGCAATTGCACAACCAAACAGGCGTAGGCTCCGATTTCTTGGGTTGGATTGACCTGCCTACCAATTATGATAAAGAAGAATTTGCTCGCATCCAAAAGGCTGCTGCTAAAATTCAAAGCGATTCCGAAGTATTGATTGTAATCGGTATCGGCGGTTCTTACCTTGGAGCACGTGCTGCGATCGAAATGCTGTCGCATTCCTTCTATAATGCGCTGCCTAAAGATCAACGCAAGGGTCCAGCCATCTATTTTGCAGGCAACAACATCAGCTCTACATATATGAATCATTTGTTGGAACTGATTGAAGGAAAAGACTTCTCTGTCAATGTCATCTCCAAATCAGGTACAACAACAGAGCCTGCTATCGCTTTCCGCGTATTCCGTGCAGCTCTGGAGAAAAAATACGGTAAAGAAGAAGCGCGCAAACGTATTTACGCGACAACGGACAAAGAACGTGGCGCTTTGAAAAAGCTCGCTAACGAGGAAGGTTATGAATCTTTCGTTATTCCTGATGATGTCGGTGGTCGTTACTCCGTGCTGACAGCTGTAGGCTTGTTGCCGATTGCTACAGCAGGCATTAACATCGAGGAAATGATGCAGGGCGCGGCAGACGCTTCCAAAGAATACAGCAATCCGAATGTTGCTGAGAACGAGGCTTATCAATATGCAGCCGTTCGTAACGCTTTGTATCGCAAAGGTAAAGCAATTGAGATTCTCGTAAACTATGAGCCGTCTTTGCATTTCGTATCCGAATGGTGGAAACAGTTGTACGGAGAAAGCGAAGGTAAGGATTATAAAGGCATTTATCCAGCTTCTGTTGATTTCTCGACAGACCTTCACTCTATGGGACAATTCATTCAGGAAGGCAGTCGTAACATTTTCGAAACGGTAATTCAAGTAGAAAATGTACCTAGTCACATCACCATCGAAGCAGATGAAGATGATCTGGATGGACTGAATTTCCTGGCAGGCAAAACGGTGGATTTTGTAAATAAAAAAGCATTCCAAGGTACATTGCTGGCTCACACAGACGGACAAGTACCAAACCTGATTGTAAATATTCCTGACTTGAGCCCTTACTCCTTTGGCTACCTTGCTTATTTCTTCGAAAAGGCTTGCGGCATCAGCGGCTACCTGTTGGGCGTAAATCCGTTCGATCAACCGGGTGTAGAAGCTTACAAAAAGAACATGTTTGCTCTGCTTGGCAAACCGGGCTTCGAAAAAGAAAAAGCGGAGCTTGAAGCTAGATTGTCTGAATAAGGGAGCTATAATCTCTGATTCGAAACAGGTTTCGGTCAGAAGCGTTATGGTGTATAGCAACATTTAAGTACAGGAAAGCAGTTCGCCAGCTGCCAGAAGCGGGGAACTGCTTTCTTGTAAAATGAAGTAAGGAAGGTTATACGTGTATGTTGGAACAATACCGAACCGTACGCGGTGCCGGCAACAAGGAAATTGTAATCCGAAAATCCCGTTTTATCGGCCATATTCAGCCTGTTGAAACTGAGGAAGAAGCAGTTGCTTTCATAGAACGCATCAAGAAAGAGCATTGGAACGCTACCCATAATTGTTCGGCTTATATGATTGGGGAAAGAGACGAAATCCAAAAGCAATCGGATGACGGAGAACCAAGCGGGACGGCGGGGAAGCCTATTTTGGAGGTCATCCGCAATCAGAAGCTGAAAAATGTCGCTATTGTGGTTACCCGTTACTTTGGCGGAATTATGCTGGGAGCAGGCGGACTGATTCGCGCATACTCAGATGGTGCTGTTGCAGCTATTGAGGCAGGGGATGCGATTACGCGTGTGCTGCATCGTGAGGTTTTTGTGGAATTGGATTATACCTGGTTGGGCAAAGTGGAAAATGAATTACGCAATCGCAGCATCCGTACCGGAGAAACGATGTTTACGGATAAAGTTACTTTAACCTGTCTGCCGCTGGCTGGTGATGCGGAATCCTTCTGCAACTGGATAACCGACTTGACACAAGGACAATCGCTTGTGTCGGAGGGAGAGCAGCTTTACTTTATTGAAGGGGAATAAATAATATGGCTAGAAGAGCAGTAGAACAGGAGTTGTCAAGAGGGCGGATTCTGGAAGCGGCCAGGCACTTGTTTATCACCAAGGGCTACCGTGCGATTTCAATGCGCAGCATTGGCCAGCATCTGGGTTACAGTCATGGTTCATTATATTATCATTTTAAAGAGAAGGCTGAACTGTTCTACGCCATTGTGATTGAAGATTTCAATACCTTGCGTGGGATTCTACTGCAAGCAACAACAGGCACGCCTGATGATGGCTTGAGCAGATTGGAGTACTTGATGCTGGAATATATCCGTTTTGGCTTGGAAAATCCATATCAGTACGAAATTATGTTCATGATGCATGATGAAGAACTATTTGCATACTGTCGTACAGAACAAAACCGTTGTGTAGAATTATTCGCATCTATGATTCGCCAGGAATTGAGTGATCAGGGACATTCGGAGGAAGAATGCTCCAGGGTACCGAAAAGTCTGTTTTTATCCATGCATGGCTTTGTGTCATTTTATATTCAGGACGGATTAACATTTGAAGAGATCAGGCCTGCTGCTTTAGCACATGTAAAGCTGCTGTGCAGACACCTATGAGCGTACCTGCATTCACACGCTTCAGCCATGAACATGTAGGGCGCATTTTTGGGTGCTTTCACTTCATGACGGTGACTAATCATTACGGTACTTTGCGAAAGCGACTAAGAATTTAACAGACGATGATGTATCCAGCGGGAGAACATCATCGTCTGTTTTTTGTACGTCCCCGTCAGCCCTTCATAATTTTGACATAGTACTGACGTCTGCGTGGGCCGTCGAATTCACAAAAATAAAGTCCCTGCCATCGTCCAAGCAACAGCTTACCCTCATGAATGATAACCGTTTGTGAGGGGCCTGTCGTAATGGATTTTAGGTGGGACGCCGTATTTCCCTCCATATGACGATATTGGGGATGCTCCCATGGATAAACCTCATCCAGCCTCAAAATAACATCATGTTTGACATCAGGGTCGGCATTTTCATTAATAGCGATGCCGGCTGTCGTGTGTGGACAATAAATTAATGCTGTTCCTTGCTGCACCCCGCTTTTTTCGATGAGGGCTGCAACTTCGCGTGTAATATCACGCATTTCATCTCGCCGTGTCGTAGATAATTCAAAAGTATGCAACATGAATTCATCTCCTTTCTATGTATTACTTTACCCTTTTCATACTCAAGATAATATATAGAGTTGACGAAAATTGCTTTCCTTTGATAAAGTATCACATAAGAAAAACAAAGTAAGTTTATTGGAATAATTAAATGCTCTCAAAATAGGTGCGTGCTTTGCGGTTAGCAAGGTTGCTGCTGTTCCTAAACGGGTCCAGAGGCGGAAAGGAAGTGTACGGATATGCATGTGGAAGTAAGAGGATTAAACAAGCATTTCGGTAATTTTCATGCGGTAAAGGACGTATCTTTTGATATTCAGACGGGCCATCTTATTGGTTTGCTTGGTCCAAGTGGCGGGGGGAAGACCTCCATTCTTCGCATTTTGGCGGGGCTGGAGCAGCCGGATGCAGGAGAGATCCATTTTCACGGAAAAAGGGTAAACGAGCTGGCACCACAAGAGCGTGGAATCGGATTTGTATTTCAAAACTATGCTTTGTTTAAGCATATGAGCGTGTACGACAATATTGCCTTTGGCTTGAAAGTGAAAAAAAGCTCCAAAACTCACATCAAGGAAAAAGTCGCTGAACTGGTTGAACTAACGGGGCTCAAAGGCTTTGAGCATCGTTATCCGCATCAGCTGTCGGGTGGACAGCGACAGCGGGTTGCTTTTGCGCGTGCTTTGGCACCAGAGCCTCAACTGCTGCTGCTGGATGAGCCGTTTGCAGCTATTGATGCCAAGATTCGCCAGGAGCTGCGCACCTGGTTGCGAGAGCTGATTGAGCGAGTGGGTATTACGTCTATTTTCGTCACCCATGATCAGGATGAGGCGATTGAAGTAGCGGATGAAATTATGGTGATTAATCAAGGACGGCTGGAGCAGAAGGGAACGCCTTGGGATATTTATAAAAAACCGGGAACCCCGTTTGTGGCTTCCTTTATTGGGGAATCCACGGTGATTGAACAGGCGGGTAGTCTCAGAGGCTTTGAGGAGGCGGCCGGAGTGGGAACACGTGCCTTGATTCGTCCAGAGTACATTGATGTCGGACCGAGTGAGGAATTTGCGCTCCTGTCGGCAACCGAGGAAGGCATAGTGAAGCATTTGCATTTTCGCGGGAGTGAATGGATGGTTGAAGTACAGGTCGGTGACCAGCGTCTCATGACATACCGTTCGCTGGAGAAATCTACGCTGGAGCCTGGTCAGCAGGTGCGAGTGTTGGTGCATCGGGCCTATCTATATAATGAGGAGTCCAGCTGGATGGTGGAGAACCGTCTGAAGGAAGACCCGATGCCTATCATCATTTAAAAATAAAACGATCACGACTGAGGGGGTGTCTAGCCTGATTTTCCGGCTTTAGACATGCTCTTTTTGTCGTTGATTGCTGGACTGATTTACGCAGACTTGGTATGTTCGTTATAATAGTAGTAAAAACAACCAGATAGATAGGAGTTAAATCATGAATCGGCTTATTTTTCTTGGCACGGGGGATGCAATGGGGGTTCCACGTGTATATTGTGATTGTCCTGTGTGCATGGAGGCTCGCACGACAGGAGCGAATGTAAGGTTGAGGTCGTCTGTGCTGATTGAAAGCGAGACAGAGGATTTTATGATTGATTGTGGCCCCGATTGGCGCAGACAGCTGGAATTGCGCGGCCTGCGTTTTATCCCTACGATCCTTGTGACGCATGCACACTTTGACCATATTGGAGGATTGCCAGAATGGGCGGATGCCTGTCGCTGGACCGGGAACCGAGGGCGCTTGTTCGCTCCACAGGAAGTGATCGATACGATCTTACGTCAATTTTCCTGGCTCTCTGGAAACTTGGACCTTATTCCAGTAGATCAGGGAGTCCAACTTGGCGGATGGAACATCCGGGGCTGGCGTGTGAATCACGGGAAGAACGGATATGCTTACGCTTATCGTCTGGAAAAAGACGGCTTCTCATGGGCCTACTGTTCGGATTCAATCGGACTGAATGAGGCGGAGATTTTGCCTCTACATAACCTGAATTTACTCGTGCTGGGAACAAGTTTTTACCATGAAGAGGCCGAGTATGCCACCCGCTCGGTATATGACATGCTGGAAGCTCAGGAGCTTGTAGGAAGACTGAAGCCCGGAAGCACGGTATTTACACATATGTCCCATGATGTGGATATCACACACAACTACGGGCTGCTGGAAGGGATCAGTTTGGCACACACAGGCATGAGTTTGCCGTTAGAATAACGATTCACATCGTTCGACTGATGCGTAGAAGTGTGGAGATCCCTTCTTTGATTTGCAGCTCATTAGCGTAGGAATAGGACAACCGTATATGCGTTTTACCCTCTGCGCCGATGGGATCAAATACATTGCCCGGCACAAAGGAAACAGACTTTTGTATACTTTTGGCCAGCAGCTCATTGGGTTTGATCGTAGAGGGTAGCTGGAGCCACAGGTTGAGTCCTCCCGTCGGACTAGTCCATGTCCAGCCTGAATCACGGAGACTGGTCTCCATCATTTCCTTGCGAATCTGGAGCGCGATGCATAGCTTTTTTAGATGCTGCTGCATACGTGGGGATTGAAAGTATTGTAAAAACAGCTTTTGATTCAGCAACGGTGATCCATTGTCCACTAGCGCTTTGACGCTTAGCAGGCTGTTCATAAGCTGACGCCGACAGGTTACGGCTGCGATTCGCAGACCAGGTGCTACATATTTGCTGTAGCTGCGAATATAGACGACGCTTCCTGAGATATCATAGGCGAAAATGGGGGAAGGCGGCTTTTGCCCAAAGCTGATATCATAGGTGCTGTCATCCTCGACAATAAGACAGCCGTAGCGCTCGGCCAGTTCGGGCAGTCGTTTGCGCTGCTCATCAGGGATCGTAAAGCCAGTCGGATTGTGAAATGTCGGATTCATATAAAAGAGACGAGGTTTTTCCGTTTTCAGGCACCATTCAATGTGATCCATATCATAACCTTCCGGTCGTATATCCGTTACAGTCAGGCGGGCGCCTTGTCTGCGGAATATTTCCATGGCGGGGCCATAGGCTGGACGTTCGATTAATACACGATCTCCTGTACGGATCAGAGAACGGGAAACCAGGTCAATGGCTTGCTGTGCGCCGGAGGTAATCAGTACTTCGTCGGTTGATACTGCGAAATGCTTATCTGTGCTAAAATGCTGCGCCATGGCATCACGAAGCTCAGCGTCTCCTTGTACAGCAGAATAAGTAGCCGCGATTTTCGGATGCTTTTCAAACACCTGCACCATTAGTTCTCTCCAATATCGGTTGGGTAGGAGAGAGGGATCAATCAGGGCCTTGGAAAATTGGAAATCCGCGTTTACGGCATGAACCTGGGTGAGTCCATCCATCCCCCTCCAGACAGAAACAGACGGATCGTCTGCCATATAAGTGGATTCTGAATGGAAGATCCGTCTTGTGGATGAACGCTCCGAATAGGTAGTAAATGGCCCCAATTCTGCTGCATGGGAAGCATGAGCGTAATATCCCGATTTATCCTTTACATAGATACGTCCTTGTTGCTTTAACTCCTGATATGCCCGGAATACAGTTAACCGGTGTACACCCAGTTCCTGAGCCAGACTTCGCACAGACGGCAATTTAGCGTCTGCTGACCAGTCCCCGCGCTCCATCCGCACATTTATGTAATGGACGACCTGCTCATACAGCTTTAAGCCCGGATCTGTCGAGATCTGTTCCGTTGAAAACAATAATTCGCTGTTATCCTTGCCCATGCGGTCCACGCTCCTTTGTGTGTATTGTACTATACAGCACTTCAAAAACGTGTACAACTGTTCTGTGGTTGCCCATCTGTTCTGTCTGTCTCCTTGTATGCTTGTGAGTAATAGAAAGGAGAGGGAAGTGTCATGGTTGGTATCGCCTTTACAGTTATGTGTCTTATTTTTGGCACCACATTTTTGGCTATCAAAGTGGGGGTGGAAGCTGGACTTCCACCATTCCTATCGGCAGGCACACGTTTTATGGTAGCTGGGGCAATTTTGTTTATAGCGATGAGACTTTCGGGAAAGGTTCGGTGGTCGTTATTATGGCGTAAGGAAATACTGCTGATTGGAACGGGAACGACCTTCGGAACATTCTCAACACTGTATTGGGCAGAGCAATATGTCAGCTCGGGAATTGGTGCTATTTTGTCAGCCACGGGACCGATGATGATTGTGCTGATGCAGTCTGCAATACTGCGGCAAAAAACGACGAGAATTACGCTCATGGGCTGCATGATCAGCTTTCTTGGGGTCGTACTGGTGGTGTTGCCCGGCTTGGCCGTTCAAATCAGCGGTCTGTGGCTGGCGGGTTGCATGGCCATTTTGCTGGGTGAACTGTGTTATTCGGGTGGAGCTCTGTATTCCAAACGAGTCATGGATGCGTTTCGTGATACGAACCCGATTGCCTTGAATGCGGCACAAATGTTTCATGGTGGTTGGATGCTGCTAGTGCTGTCGGTTTTCACAGAGCCTTGGAATTCTGGGGAGTGGAATCTGCTGCCTGCTATAGGATCTCTATTTTATTTGATTTTGTTTGGCTCTATGATTGCGCAGACACTCTTTTACTGGCTTATGGCGCGTACGAATCCCTTGTTTCCGACTACATGGCTCTATATTTCACCACCGATTGCTGTAGGCCTGGGTGCTTTTTTATATGGAGAGCACGTAAGCTGGTGGATGCTGGCAGGGGTGCTGCTCATCGTGATCGGATTGATGTGTATGAACAATGGAATCATTCGTCTGGTGAACAGACGTAAAGTACGTTCTGTTGCCTGATATTTTGAAAGTTGTTAGATTATTATGAGACATGACAGAATGAGATATGACAGAAGAAGCCTCCAAACTGCCGTATGTAACTAAACAAGCGGCGTTTGGAGGCTTTGTTGATGTAATTTGTTCATTTAGGTATATCCGTTAACAGTCACTTTTTTGCTTATTCAACATTGAGTATAAATTTGTCGATGGCATGCTTGACACCGTCTTCGTTATTGCTGCGAGTAATGTAATCAGCCAGCTTTTTCAAATCAGGAATCGCATTCTCCATCGCAATGCCAAGACCAGCACATTCCAGCATTTCATGGTCATTCCAAGAGTCGCCAATGGCAATGGTCTCCGACAGATCACAGCCAAAATGGTTTGCAAGGAAGGTAAGCGCGTGGCCCTTGGTGCCTTCATGATGCATGATTTCCAGGAAATGAGGCTTTGATTTTGTGATATGCACCTCGCTGCCAAGCAGCTCACGCAGTTCGGGAATTAATTCATCCAGCACTTCCGGCTCGTCAATAATCAGCAATTTAGGAGCAGGTTGCTCTATAACTTTACTGAACACAGGCTCGACAAAATATTCCGTGTTATTCAGCTCGGTGTAATCTTTAATTTTCTGATTATCTTCACGTGTGTACAATTTGTCATCTATATATGTTTGCAGATGCAGATTGCGTTCCACACAGAATTCATAGAGACGACGTGCAGCTACGAGTGGAACATAACGCTCATACAGTACTTTTTCGTCCAGCAAGTTTTTAACTAGAGCTCCCTGGTACGTAATGATCGGTACGTTTAACCCCGTCTGGCGTGCAATTTTGTGCGCGGAAGCATAAGCACGTCCAGTCGCGAGAGTAACCACCACACCTTTAGCTACAGCAGCTTCCAAAGCCTGTTGTGTCGCTGGAGTAACTTCTTTCTGGTCATTAATGAGAGTATCATCAATATCAATGGCAATTAATTTATACATATCGGTATTCTCTCCTTTATCTCTATCATGGGGCAATATTAAAATTGTATCTTATAATATTCAAAATGACAATATTGCATTAAAAAAGGGACGGCGCCCATAAGAGCCCATCCCCTTATAACCACTGAAGTATTGGTTTGAAACCATGGAAAAAAGTAACGGTTAGTCTTCCAAAAATACAAGTCCAACAAAGTCGTCTAGCTCAATATTACCGAAGTAATGCTTCAAATCGAGAGAGGATAGAGCTTGACGGACCTCGCCTTCCTCATAGCGCTTGCCGCGCAGGATATTTTCAATATCAGCGACATCACCTACGCCGAAGAAATCCCCGTAGATTTTAATATCACGGATGTAGCCTTCCTTCAGATCCATACGGATATCTATAATACCGACCGGGAATTTACGTGTGTGCTTGATATTACTCTCCGGAGATAGACCGTAGTTCCAATCCCACGACTGATAGCGTTCTTTGGAAATTTTATGGATTTTAGCCCAATCCTCATCGGTGAGCTTATATTGAGGCACCTGATCCAATTCTGAGCCAAAGATAGACCGCAGCAGTTCCTCGCGAAATTGTTCTATGGTCATTTCACGGTCCATCAGCTCGCTGATATTAGCCACGCGACTGCGGACGGATTTTGTGCTTTTGGATTTGAATTTTTCGGGATTGGCGTGCAGCGATGCAGCCACATTGTCCAGATTCAGGTTGAACATCAATGTACCATGGCTGAACATGCGTCCACGTGTGGCAAATTGGGCGTTTCCTGAAATTTTACGTTCTCCGACCTGCAGATCGTTGCGTCCTGTCATTTCGGCTTCTACTCCCATTTGGTGCAGGGCGTCAATCACAGGTTGCGTAAATTTGAGGAAGTTATGAAAGGACTCCCCGTTATCCTTGGTAATGAAGCTGAAATTTAAATTACCGAGATCATGATATACAGCCCCACCGCCGGATAGGCGACGAACGACTTGAATATTGTTGTCTCTCACAAATTCAGCGTTGATTTCTTCAACGGTGTTTTGATGCTTGCCTATAATAATAGAAGGCTGATTAATGTAAAACAGCAGATAGCTGTCGTCCAGCGGTAAATGCTTGAGCGCATATTCCTCAATAGCAAGATTAATGGCTGGGTCGTGTATGCCCTGGTTGTCGATGAACAGCATGTCCATTCCTCCGTATATAAACTGTGTAATTTATGTGTGCCTCCTTCTATTGTAACCCAAGTGAGCTATGTACAAAAGCTCATTTGCATTGACGGGACGCAAAAAGCAGCCTCATAATGGAGCTAAATGATTGGAAACGGACGGAAAGGATGAGAGGCAATGATAGAGGTTTACGGACATGGCGGGGACAGGGAAACAGCTGCCGCGACATTTGGCGGAGCTGCGGCTGATTTTGTGGATTTTAGTGCGAATATTAATCCGCTCGGTCCGCCACCGGAGGTGCTTGAAGCGCTGCAAAGCTCATTTGACACGGTGATTCGCTATCCAGACCCTGGACACCGCCATTTTAAAAATATGCTCGCACGGCGGCTGCATGTTCCACCCGAGTCGCTGAGTATCGGTAACGGCGCGGCTGAAAGCATGGCGCTCCTGCTATTAGGATTGGCTCCCAAGCGTGTGGGTACTGTGGAGCCGTGTTTTTCCGAATATGCTGAGCTGGCTGGTAAATTCGGAGCCGAGGTCCACCGGGTATATGGGAAGGCCTCGCTTCAATGGAAGGCGGATGTGGAAGACATCCTTCAGCTCATGAAGCAGGTAGATGTATTGTTTCTTGGGCAGCCGAATAATCCGAACGGGGTGCAATATGGCGAGCAGGAGCTATACGAACTGGCAGAGTCGGCTGGCAGATCGGGTACCGTGCTGGTGGTGGATGAAGCATTTATTGATTTTATCCCACTGGAACGGCAAATCTCGCTACTGCCTGTGCTGGAGCGCTATCCTCATGTGATTTTGATCCGATCGATGACCAAATTTTATGCCATTCCTGGCTTACGATTGGGCTATGCGATTGCTCATCCGGACTATATCCGGCGAATGACGGCCAAACAGGTGACCTGGAGTGTTAATGGATTGGCGTTGCTGGCTGGCGAGGCCTGTCTGAGAAGCGGACAAGCTTATGAACGCCGCACACAGGAACTAATTGCTACGGAGCGCAGTCGCTTATTGGCTGCCTTGGCGGAATGGGGCTGTGGTGTCGTTCCTGGCGAAGCCAATTACGTGCTGGCAAGAGCACCGGGAACGTGGAGTGCATCGGCTATTCAGCGGGCGCTTGGACAACGTGGAATTCTTATACGTAGTTGTGCCATGTATCCAGGGCTGTCGGCGAGTCATTTTCGAGTTGCGGTTAAGGACGCCGAAGCCAATAATAGGCTGCTGACTGCACTGGGTGAAGTGCTGGAGGAGGATCAGCTGCGTGATCGTTAGCTTGGTAATCATGGCAGCCTATCTGCTGGACAGGCTAATCGGTGATCCGAGATGGTTGCCGCATCCAGTCATCGGGATGGGGCATGCCATTTCAGCATTGGAAAAAGCGATTCGCCGTAAGGTCCGCAGTGACCGGGGACTGAAACGCGCGGGCATACTGCTCCCACTTATAGTGGCAGGAGGCTGCTTTGTGCTTGCTTGGGGGCTGTTGTGTGTGCTTGCCTGGATTCACCCGTGGCTGTCTGTCGTCGTAGAAATTGTTCTGATCGCTACAACAATTGCTTCCAAAGGGCTAAAGGATGCAGGGATGGCCGTATACCGAGCGTTGCAGGCGAACGACCTGGCTGCGGCACGTCGGGAGCTAGGCATGATTGTCGGGAGGGATACGCAGCAGCTTAACGAGCCTGAAATTGTGCGTGGTACCGTTGAAACGGTCGCTGAAAATATCGTGGACGCCATTATTTCCCCGCTTTTTTATGCTCTGATCGGGGGAGCGCCTTTGGCACTGGCATATCGAGCTGTAAATACGCTTGATTCGATGGTCGGCTACAAAAATGAAAAGTATCTGTATTTAGGCTGGGCCTCAGCACGTCTGGATGATGTAGCTAATTACATGCCGGCTCGCCTGACAGCAGCTATGCTTGTAATAGCGGCCTGGTTGCATCGGCTGGATGCTGTACGAAGCTGGCGCACAGTCAAGCGGGATGCCCGTCTGCACCCAAGTCCAAACAGCGGCTTCCCCGAATCAGCGGTGGCAGGTGCGCTGGGGATTCGTCTTGGTGGCTATAATGTCTACCACGGCGTACGCTCCTTTCGTGCCTACATGGGCGAAGGGCTACGACCGCTGGAGTCACAGGATATCCGGCATACGATCCGGCTGATGTTCGCCGTATCCACTATGTTTGTAGGGGTGTGTTTGTTAGGAGCCGCAGGGTGTTTTGCCTTGGAATGGGTGCAATGAGGAGTGACATCATGTTGAGACAAGATATAGAAGGGAAAATAACGCAAGAATGTGTACCAAGTCCGAGCTTACAACAGATAAATGAGCCGAATGATGCTAAAGAAGATCCACAGTGGGACATGGAGCTCATGCTAGTTCGTCATGGCACAACCTTATGGAATAAGGAACGTCGATATCTGGGACACACCGACTTGGGTTTGCTGTCAGGAACTGAGCAGGAGCTACAGCCTTTACAGGAAAAATTGCATGGGCATTCCTTTGCTCGAATCTATTGCAGCGATTTGATGCGATGTCGCCAGACCTTGCAGATCATTTTGCCGGAATCAACATTATCTGTTATGCCTCCTATGATGGAACCACGTCTGCGAGAGCTTCACTTTGGCGAGTGGGATGGACAAACGTATGACATGCTCAAGGATGTGGCGCTATATCGTGCTTGGATTGATGAGCCGCAACGAATCACCCCACCTGGAGGAGAGTCATGGAACCATTTTGTGAATCGTCTGCGTGAATTCCTCGACTCTCTGTTTGCGAGGCACACTGCTTTGAAGGTTCAGCCCACAGAGTCGAATGCTGAGCCGCCCTCTGTTTTGATTGTCACGCATGGTGGTGTAATTCGCCAATTAGCCTGCATGCTGATACCTGGACATGATTTTTGGAGCCTGAATCCAAAACCAGGAGAAGCGTCTAGGATTCAGTTAAGATGGGCAGGACCGCACAAATGTATAGCAAGATTGCTTTCTTAATTAGAGAAGAGACGGTGAGTAAAGCGGCAGTTTGGGTTGTAAGCCGACTCTTTTTAACCTATAATCATCAAGTAAAAGAACGGCTTGACTACCACTACATCAAATATCCAGCAGACGAGTCGGCGCCGTGTGAGGAAACTATGGTTTCCTTCATTGCGTTGTTAAAAGGGAAGTCGGTGTGAATCCGACACGGTCCCGCCACTGTAAATGGAAACATGTTCACTAGCCCTGCTTTATGTGCCGCCAAGCATATAAAAGCCTATCAGGACATGCATCTTCCATAAGTCAGGATACCTGCCCGTCTGCCTGTCACCATAATCCTTCGAGGAAAGGATGACGTGTTCGCAGTGACTGTCCATGCGGAAAGAAGCTGCCCGCCTGCGTACAATCTGTGCTTACGTGACCCCTGCGTCCTGATATGAGGATGCGGGGGTTTTTGATAGGAAAAGAAGGCTGGAATGAGGGAAATATCGGATGAAGTTCAAGTAACGCTCTTAACGATTTTTATATGAAGGGGTGCAAAACATGGCAGGGAAAAAAATAAAGGTATGGTCAACAGGTCTATTGGCACTGATATTGGCAGTTGTGCTGAGTGCATGTGGCACGAATGGAAAAAATGTTGAGAATAAAGAGGGCCAAGCTTCCTCACAGCAGTCGGGACAGACCGTAACTGCCCAAGAACCTCCGGGCAAAACGGTTTACCCGCTAACGGTTAAGGATGCAACAGGGCAGGAATTTACATTTAAAAAGGCTCCGAACAAGATCGTTTCCGTCTCCCCGGCAGAAACCGAGGCACTGTTTGCCATCGGGCTGGATCAGGAAATTGTCGGTGTTTCGGATTACTCTGATTATCCGGAAGCGGCTACGAAAAAGCCTAAAGTGGGCGGTATTATGAAGCCGAACGAGGAGGCGATCATTGCTGCGAATCCTGATGTCGTTTTTGCAGGGATTTCACTTAGTGAGCAGGCTACGACCAAACTGCGTGACATGGGAATTATGATTTTTAAAACGGAACCGAAAACCGTTGAAGATGTCATAGCTAACATCGAATTGTATGGAAAAATCACCGATCATCAGAAAGAAGCGAGAGCGGTGACCGACAAGATGAGAGCAGATGTAGCGGAAGTGAAAGAAGGAGTTAAAAACATCGGCAAAGGGCAGAAGCTGCGGGTATACGTCGAGTTTTCACCAGGCTGGACAGTGGGTAAAGGCGAATTTATGGACGAGCTGATTACGTTGGCGGGAGGAGAAAACGTAGGTGCCACGCAGAAGGGCTGGTATCAAATCAGTGAGGAAAATATTATAGCTGCCAACCCTGACGTGATTTTGTACAGCAAAAGTGTCAAGGATGACAAAACAGGTCAGTCCCTCGGCGATATCATTAAAGCTCGCAGTGGATGGGATCAAATATCAGCTGTCCGTAACAACCGTGTATTTGCCGTGGATGATAATTTGATCAGCCGCCCAGGTCCACGCGTAACGGAAGGACTCAAGGAAGTAGCCAAGGGCGTGTATCCTGAAATTTTCAAATGAACCGCAGACTGATCGGTTTTGGAGGGACAGGTCTTGTTTTGCTGCTACTGACGCTGCTGCTCTGTCTTGGCATCGGCTCGGTCAGTCTTCCGGTCAGCCAGATCACAGGTATTTTGATCAACCACCTACCATGGTTAGGTGATACGTTTACACCGGACTGGAATACATCCGCAGAGCAGATTATTTTGAAGGTTAGACTGCCACGTGTGTTACTTGGAATGTTGGTCGGAGCAGCGCTGGCGCTAGCGGGAGCCGGATTTCAGGGTGTTTTGCGTAATCCCCTGGCTGATCCGTATACACTGGGGGTATCCTCGGGAGCTTCGGTAGGAGCGGCAGTACTGATTTATTGGGGGCTTCAATTTTCATTCGTGGGGATATGGACGCTTCCGCTAGTCGCATTTATAACCGGCATGCTGACGCTGTGGATGGTGCTGACGTTGGCGCGTGAAGGTGGGAAAATTCCCACACCAAGCCTCATTTTATCAGGTGTGGTGATGCAATTCTTTTTAGGAGCTATTGTTTCTTTTTTGACAGCCATGTCGAAGGAAACAGTCAATGAAATATTGTACTGGACGATGGGAAGTCTCAGTCTGCGAGGCTGGTCATATACAGGAATTCTGTTACCTTACGTGATCATAGGACTGGTGTTTCTATGGAATAGGGCACGGGTGCTGAATATTCTGGCTTTGGGTGAACGTCAAGCGGCTCATATGGGGGTTCATGTAGATGCGACGAAGCTATCTGTCCTGATCATATCTACCTTGCTGACAGCTGCCGCTGTCTCAGTATGCGGAGTCATTGGCTTTGTCGGACTCGTTGTACCACATATCATTCGTCTAATGACAGGTCCTGATTACCGGATGATTGTTCCGTTGTCTGCACTAGGTGGAGCTATTTTTATGGCTTGGGCAGATACCGCAGCTCGCACGTTGTTAGCCCCGACGGAAATTCCTTTGGGCGTGATGACCGCCTTTGTGGGAGCACCGTTCTTCGCATATCTCCTGTACCGGAACAAGAAGCTGCGCAGGGGGGATCTGCTGTGACCGAACAAGGTGAATTACTGAAGGTGCGTGCTCGAGCATTAGAGGTAGCGGACCTGAGCCGTGCTTATGGGGAATCGCATGTGCTAAAGAATGTTAGCTGGAACGTAAACGAAGGAGCTTGGTGGGGGATCATTGGTCCGAACGGGAGTGGAAAATCGACCTTGCTGCATCTGCTTTCTGGTGTAGACCAGCCGACCTCTGGAAGTGTTCATATCTATGGTGAAAAAATCGATAGCTACAGCAGAAAAGAGCTTTCCCGACTTGTAGCCGTACTCCAGCAGGAGGGGATTCCTCCAGTAAGATACACGGTCAGGGAAGTTATAGAAATGGGTCGCTTCCCTCATCAGGACTGGCTGGGCAGGGAAAAAGGAGTTGACGTAGAGGCGATTACGGATCGAGTTCTAGCGCGATTGAGTCTAACTTCTCTAGCCGACAGGACATTGGATCGCTTGAGTGGGGGACAGCGACAGCGTGTAGCTTTGGCAAAGGTGATGGTGCAGGAGCCACAGATATTGCTGCTGGACGAACCTACGACCTATCTGGATTTGCGCTATCAGCTTGAATTTATGGAATTGCTTGCAGAATGGCGCCAAGAAACGGGTGTGACGATCGTTGCTGTCTTGCATGATCTGAATTTGGCGGCTCAATTTTGCGATAATTTGCTTGTACTTAAGGATGGAATGGTTGAAGGATTGGGAGCTTCATCGGATTTGCTAACAGAGGATCGGATTCGTCGTGTATATGGTGTAGATCCTGTGATGCTTCCGCATCCCGATAGCGGAGTGCCGCAGCTTTTGCTGCGTAGAGGCGTTGCGTCCACAGAAAACCAATAGGACATCGTAAACATACTAAAAAAAGAGCAGGGAGTGGAAAGTATGAACGACAAGCTGCGTCAGCTGATCGATAGCATTGCCCAGCCGGATGAGGTGGCGTCTTCAAAAGCTTCAGCGCATTTGGACCAATTAACAAAGCCACCTGGCAGTCTTGGAAAGCTGGAGAGTTTGGCCATCCAGTTAGCAGGAATTACTGGACTGGACAAACCTGAATTTGATCGTAAAACGGTAATGGTCATGGCTGCGGATCATGGAGTGTGTGAAGAGGGAGTCAGCGCCTTTCCAGCAGAGGTGACGCAGCAAATGCTGTATAACATGCTGTCAGGCGGCGCGGCAATTAATGTGCTGGCACGTCATGCGGGCGCCGATGTCCAGGTAGTAGATGTTGGCGTGAATGCAGATGTTGCTCACCCGGATTTGGTGAACCGTAAGGTACGCATGGGCACTTCAAATATAGCTAAAGGGCCAGCAATGCTGCGTACGGAAGCGGAACAGGCGGTTTTAGCCGGAGCTGAAGCCGTAGCAGAAGCAGTTAAAAGGGGCACACGGCTATTCGTTACTGGAGAGCTGGGCATCGGGAATACAACAGCCAGCGCTGCGGTAGTATGTGCGCTCACCGGGCTTGAGCCAGAAGTTATCGTAGGCCGGGGGACGGGGGTAGATTCAGCGGGGCTTACCCGTAAAATAGCCGTTGTCTGCCGCGCATTGGATGTAAATCAGCCGGATGCTAATGACGCTTTGGACGTGCTGACCAAGGTCGGCGGTCTGGAGATTGCCGCCCTGGCAGGCGTCATCCTCGGCGCAGCCGCACATCGCTGTCCAGTGGTGCTGGACGGCTTTATTTCCGGCGCGGCTGCCCTCGCTGCACGCGCGCTTGCGCCTGCGAGCGCGGCGTACATGCTTGCTTCGCACGCCTCGGATGAGCGCGGACACGCGGCGGTGCTCCGCCAGCTCAAGCTGGAGCCTATGCTTCATCTGGACATGCGGCTCGGAGAGGGCACGGGCGGTGCGCTTAGCTTGCACCTGATTGACGCGGCGTGCCGCATTATGCGCGAAATGGCGACCTTTGCCGATGCAGGTGTATCGGACGGTCAGGGAGCCGCGCAGCGATGAAGGCGCTCGTGACCGGCGGGGCACGCAGCGGAAAAAGCGGCTTTGCCGAGCGATTATGCATGGCGCGCGCCCCGCGCGCCTGCTACATTGCAACGGCGCAAGCCTATGATGTGGAGATGAAGGAGCGCATCGCCCTTCATCGACTCCAGCGCGATTCTGCCGGGTATGACTGGCAGACGCTGGAGGAAGCACAGGCGCTGCCGGAGCTGCTGCGGCGGCTTGGCAGCGCGCAAGCGTCGCAGCCTTCACCTGCGCCTATGGTACTGGTCGACTGCCTGACCCTGTGGCTGTCGAACGTGCTGCTGGCCGCAGGTGAGGACGGCGAAGCTGTGGCCAGAGCCGCCATGGATGAGCTGGCGGCAGCTGTGGAGCAGTATCCGGGATCGCTCGTCATCGTCACCAATGAGGTCGGTGACGGTATTGTACCGGAATATCCGCTTGGAAGGCTGTACCGGGATTTAAGCGGAGTTATGAATCAGCGGATTGCCCGTCTTTGTGATGAAGTTTTTCTAGTGACGGCAGGCATTCCCGTAGAACTTAAACAGTTGGAATATAAGCTATGAGCAGTGAACGTCAGGCTGTTGCTGCGGCTTTTCAATTTTTATCCCGTCTACCGGTGAAGGCGGAGCTGGATTTTTCCCCGGAGCTGCTAAAACGTAGTACAAGCTATTATCCGCTGGTTGGATTGGTTATTGGCATTATCGTCTGGGGGGGGGCGGCGCTTACGGCTATGGTGCTGCCACCGGTGCCGTGTGCAATTCTTACCCTTGCTGTCTGGGTGTGGTTGACAGGCGGACTGCATCTGGACGGGTGGATGGATGCGGCGGATGCCTTGTTCAGCTACAGGTCCCGTGAACGAATGCTGGAAATTATGAAGGATAGCCGTGTAGGAGCAATGGGTGTGATTGCTTGTGTGCTGCTGCTCATGCTCAAGGCTTCTTTGCTGTATACGGTGCTGGTTGAACGGAATGTATCCGGCCTGTTGATACTTCCGATGGTTTGGAGCCGTTGGTTCATGGTACATGCGATGATGCGCTGGCCTAAAGCCCGGAACGATGATGGACTGGCGGCGCGTTTTGCGGATATGAATGGTAGACGTGTCGGACTGGCCGTATTCTGGGCAGTATTAGTGACGCTAGGTGCTGCCGCAGGGCAATATATCTTTGCAGGTTTTGCTATAGCGACTGAGGAAGCAGGAGGACTATCGTTGTCAGGGGCATACTTACAGATGCTTCTTTCATATTCTGGCTCTCTTCCAATCTGGCTAGGTTTTGCGTTGCTTCCGCTCTTGGCTTACGGAGTTGGAACCTTTACAGCAAACCGTATTAACTGCCGCCTAGGGGGACTTACGGGGGATATATACGGAGCTTTGAACGAATTGCTGGAGACGGTTTTGTTGCTGTGTATTGTCATTTTGTACGGGTTGTGACCAAATTTGAATTGAATTCGTTAAAGGGGAAGAGGCAATTGTCAACTTTCAAACCGTCCTGCACAAACCCGGCCGCTATATTGATGCTTCAAGGAACAGCGTCGGATGTGGGCAAAAGCGTGGTGACGACCGCGCTGTGCCGGATCTTTAAGCAAGATGGCTATCGTCCCGCACCGTTTAAGTCACAAAATATGGCGTTAAACTCTTATGTTACCGAGGACGGCAAGGAAATTGGACGTGCTCAGGGTGTGCAGGCCGAGGCTTGTGGTATTGAGGCGACGACCGATATGAATCCGATTCTGATCAAGCCGGTCAAGGATATGCACTCACAAATTGTTGTACATGGTGTACCTTATGCCTATATGAGCGCCTCCGATTACCGAAAGGATTTTTTGCCACAAGCCAAGCATACCGTTATGGATGCGCTGAATCGGCTGCGCGATACCTATGATATTGTGCTTATGGAAGGGGCGGGCAGCCCCGCAGAGATTAATTTAAAGGACCGCGATATTGTAAATATGAACCTTGCAGGCTGGGCGGATGCTCCAGTATTGCTGGTTTCGGATATCGACCGGGGCGGTGTCTTTGCCTCTCTGGTAGGGACTATCGAATTGCTGGAACCCCATGAAGTACAGCGTATCCGTGGATTTATCATTAACAAATTCAGAGGCGATTTGTCCCTGCTTCAACCGGGATTAGACTGGCTGGAAGAACGGACAGGCATTCCTGTACTCGGTGTATTGCCCTATTTACCGGACATTCGTATTGAAGCAGAGGATTCGGTCGTACTAGACAAGATGCCTAAGCGGTCAGTAAAGGATAAAGAATTGGATATTGCAGTGATACGATATCCGCGTATTTCCAATTTTACGGACACGGATGCTTTGGCCGCAGAGCCTGACGTGAGCGTACGTTATGTCACAGAGGCCGGACAATTGGGCGTACCGGACGCCATTATCTTACCGGGAACCAAAGACACCATCGGAGACCTGCTGGAATTGCGTGAAAGAGGGTTGGAGGATGACATTCGAGAGGTCATGAAGACGGGACGCACGCAACTGGTCGGTATTTGTGGGGGCTATCAGATGCTGGGTGCAGCGCTATTTGACCCTGATGCTGTCGAATCTGGGTTGCCGCAGCAGGCAGATGGGTTAGGTTGGTTATCTCTATCCACAACCTTCTTAAAGGAAAAGCAAACCGTGCGTGTTCAAGGAATCCTGTCTAGTCATTGTCCACTTTTGCTAAGCACTGCCCCTGACTCAGGTTCTGCCTCCAAACCAGTCATTGAAGGTTATGAAATACATATGGGTGTGACGGAGTATGTCACGGAACCACATGTATGTATAGACAGAACTTTAGACTCAACGAATATGAAAACATTATTCCAGATTCAGCGTGGGGAAGGAAACACCTTTGAGGAAGGTTGGGGCACGACTGACGGTAAGGTATGGGGAACTTACTTGCATGGTGTGTTTGATAATGACCGTTTTCGCCGGTCCTGGTTGGATGGACTGAGACAAGCCAAGGGTTTAAAGCCTTTGGACAGCACTTTTACTGTGCGTGAAGCCAAGGAACGGGAGTTTGATCGTGTCGCAGAGGTAGTACGTGCTCATTTGGATATGGAGCAAATCTATCGCATTCTGGGGATGAATTCATAAAATTCTTCATGGAAGTTCCTTTAAATCGCTTTAAAAAAATAAAGAGGTATCTCTACAGTCATTTTTGTGACTGAGAGATACCTTTTTTAGGATATCAGCTTACTTGATTTTAAACTTTTCAACCGCTTTTTGCAGCTCCGTTGCTTGTTGGCTTAATTGACGAACAACCTCACTGTGGCTTTCCATTTCATTCAGTTGCTCATCGGCATTTAAACCGATTTCCTGAATCATATGCTGTGCATTGGCAGCGATGAGAGCTGTTTCTTCCACGGAAGCAGATACTTCCTCCGAACTGGCGGATACTTGCTCCGTTGCTGCGGATACGGTTTGAATCGTAGCGTTAATCTTTTGCATGAGCTCACTTAGCTGGCTAAAGGCAAAACTTGCTTGCTGAACCATCTCCGTTCCCGAGTGAATCTCACGGCTAACCTGGGTCACAGAGTCCACCGATTGCTTCGATACTTCCTGAATAGTAACCAAATAGTCCGAAATCTCCTGTGTTGCTTCTTTGGATTGCTCTGCGAGCTTGCGAACTTCTCCAGCAACTACAGCAAAGCCCCGTCCATGTTCGCCTGCGCGGGCAGCCTCAATGGAGGCATTCAGAGACAACATTTGAATCTGCTTTGTAATATCGAAAATTGCAGAAACGATGCTGCCAATGGCTTCTGAGCGTTCGTTCATACTATGAATGTGTCGAAGCGACTCATCGGCAACATGTCCTACCTGTGACATTTGAGCTACAGCTTTTTGAGCGAGCGTATTCCCGTTGACCGTTTCTTTCGTCGCTTCGCTGATTTGATCAGATACATCGTTGGCGGAGGAGGCGATATGCTGAACCCCTTGAGCGATCTCCTCCATAGCCTGCGCATTTTCAGCAGCGGCCGAAGCGATGCTGGTACTGCCCTTGGCTACTTCTTCAGCAGCAGCTGTAGAGTCCTGTACTTTTACACTCATAGCCTCAGTCCGACGAAGCAGCTCGTCCGAGCCTTCAACAACCGCCCCTGATGTAGAAAGGACATGACCAATCATTTCTTTTAAGTTATGAGACATAGATTGGAAGCTGCGGGCAAGTTGAGCAATTTCATTAACACCATGAACT
>NZ_JCAJRU010000039.1:0-25532 GCF_059447605.1 Paenibacillus sp. N119s
ATCGAGCTGAAGCTGTGTCGCCTTCTCATAAGCCTGCTTGATATCCTCTTCCGAGTAACGGACGAAATCACGACTGACCTCAGTCAACCGAATTCGGGACCGCCGATAGTTCATCTCCAGCTGGTCCACCTTTTCGATCGTTTCCGCCGTTTCCTTCAATACGCTCTGGAGCTCTTGATTTAACGTAACCAGCTCGGTCCGGGCCGTGTCCAATATTTCGAACATCTGATATTTGCTGTTCTCCATCACCTGGATGGCATTTTTAATGACTCGGTCTATGATATCGGCTTGAAAGTCCACAAATGTTCTACTCCAATCCTAGCATTTCAAGTATATATCATACCATATCATGACTGGAGGGTGATGGTCTTCGTTTCCTGTTCCCATTTTACAGTCATCCCTAACTGCTCAGACACAAGTCTTAACGGGACTAAAGTCCTACCTCCTAGTACAATAGGTGCAACATCAGTGCTTTGACGCTTTCCGTTCAGAATTACTTCTTTCTTTCCTACAGTCAAATCCATCAGCACACCACCACGCATAATGGTAATCCGCTGATCGCCCGCATTCCATTTGGCTTGCCCACCAAATGCGTCCAGTACATACTTGATCGGAACATACGTCGAACCATTGCGAGTCATCGGAGCTGCGTCAATCGTTGCTGGTGTTCCATTGACTGTCATTGATTTTTGGCCGATCGTCATCTGAGCTGTTCCCTTTTTGAGTCCTTCTGTACCGACCGTTCCCGGTGTATTAAAAGAAATATTATCAAAAGCAACCTTACCTGTCTTAGCACGCTCATCCTGACCCTCAGCTACATTGACCACATAGAGACGTTTTAGCTTCGCTGGATATGAAATATTCAAACCACTCATATCTGCGTTAATCGTTTTCCAGCCGTTCCAGTCGATCACTTTAGCGAGATCAATATATGCGGTTTTGCCCTGGGCATCCTCTAACTCCGCACGCAACCAGTTCAAGCTCTTATCTCCTTTGACATCGAGCGAGATGGATGTAGCTGCCTGTTCCAGTGTCTTCCCGGATGTGCCATTTAATTGAGCGTAAGCATACATTTTACCACTGCCGTTCGTCATGTCGTAGCTTAGCTCCAGCACTTTGGAATTAGCATGGTCTCCATCTCCTTGTACAACAGCCGCTGTGCCGGTAACACCTTCCACATTTGAAGTGAAATCAACCGGATACGATACATTTTCGAAGTTTTCCCAGTTATTTGTACTTGCCCCGCCAGCGGACAGGATAACAACCGCACTGAAACCATCGTAGCGACCAATGGCATAGCCCGTTTTCACACCCGCATCCACTGTATTTACCGTAAGCTGATTGTCCTTCACACTTCCCTTAAAGCCGATGAATTCCCATTTGAGTGCATCTGACGTAATGCTGACACTCTGTCCATCTTTCGTTTTAGCTGTTATTGGTACTGGGACTTTAGCCCCTGCAGTAAGCGAGCCTGTTCCACTTCCTGCAGTAAGCGATGATATTTCATCCGCTCCAAGCACGGTGACCTTGGTTGTCGCACTGGCTGAGCCACTGGATGCTGTTAGAGTAGCAGTTCCCGGTTTGGCCCCCTTCACAACACCGCCGCTCACAGACACAACAGCCGGATTGCTGGACTTCCACGTCACTTGCACTTTCGAGGTATCAAATGGATTGTAGTAGTTGTCGTAGCCTTTAAAGGAGTAGCTTCCGGTCTGACCAATCAGCAGCGTTTTATTGCCCTTGATGGTAAAGCCTTTGAGCGTTCCTTTAGGAGCAGTGGTATATACGCCCACTCCATTGACGATGCTGCGTTGCTCTGTACCATATTCTGTATTGAAGGTAAGTCCCGCTGTCGTATCTCCTAAATTGCGAGTTACCATGGTGGTAGAGCCGCCCCCATCGAGGTTCATTCCCTTCCAAACACCAATATCTTTCATCAGTGTTTGCAGCTCGCTCAGGGATACACCAACGCTGTTCTCATTCTTCTCAACGGCAATGACGTATGCATATCGTTTGTCCCGGGAATATCCCAAAGCCGTACGCGCACGCGTCCCGCCTATACTTGTCGTACTTCGGGAAAACGAAGTCTTCTGTCCGTCATTTACTAATATGGTATGTCCACCGATCATCATCTGAAGGTTGGCAGGATCTACTTCACTCCCTGTCGATTTGACACGAAGGTGATAGTTCGTTTCTACGGTCTGTCCCACAGTTAGATGCGCTTTGGCATAATCAGCTGCTTTACCATGCGTACGTAGAATGTAGCCATCCCGCGGAACAGTCATATTCAATGTAGCATTCTCGGAGACTTGCGTAACTACGCCATTTTGTACCAATATTTCGGTAGGCGTTGTCGAACTGTTTTTTGGCCGCTCTATTGCTTTCCAAGCAGATGTATAAATATACATAGCGTTGGAGTGGCTATAGCTGCTCCCACTCGTCTCAGGCGAGTACGAAGCCTTGTTCATCCCTGCCAAAGAGAAGGAAGACCCATCTCCAGCTTTTACTGTACCTTCAAAAGTAAATTGTTCAACCATTGGCGAGCCATCCTTTGTTACAGCAAAGGCATACATCCCTGTTAAATCAGAGGGTGTAGACATCAACACGCCCTTAGATACCTGTCCACCAATCGGTGCTCCCTCACTAGAGGTATTAAAATAATCCCCGTTCACGCCAGCAACCGCACCGGTCTCTTTTGCCATACCGCCTGTGCTCTGACGGGTCGTAAACTGTCCGTTCTTCCCTGTCATGACATCCAGTTTTACGTACGGATTTTGCAAGTCTACTCGAATGATATCAGCCAGCGCTGTTCCTTTAGACCCTTTAAAACGATATTTCAATAATGTTGCGCCCGAAGTAATGATCTCCTCATCCAATTTTACCGTTGAACCGGAGGCAGCACTCGCGATTGGAGCAGATATCCAATTATTTAACGGAATTAGAACCCCAGTTCCAGCAACCGGACCGACCCATAATACTCCTGCTAGCGTTAAAACAGCCCATCTTTTAGCAATTCCTTTGCCATCTACTTTCACTTTGCTCTGTTTTCTATTACTTAAAAACATTTGGACAATAGCTCCCATCTTCTTTGTATTCAAACGGATTAATCCGCACGTGACTCTACCAATAAACAAAAAAATCCTCTTATGTTAATAGACTTATTATAAAGGCAAAAGTTCCGAAATACCGCCAACTAATTCATAAAATCCAAAACAGTGAATTGACGAATGCAATATGGGCGCACTATAATACACATGAACTTATGAGTTCAATTTAAACCAAATGGTTCAAACTTGATTATATGACCCTATCGGAAGGATTGATATTCATGAAAAAACAACGGGCCATCATCGTGCTCACTTTATCATTGAGCCTCGCCATTGCCGGATGTTCAACCGAAAAAAAAGATGCCGCTTTAGGTTCATCGGCACAGCCAACCGTTGTGCGCACCACAATTGTGAAAAATTCACCGCTCCATACTGCCTATGACTTGTCAGGTACCCTTCAGGCTTATGAGGAACGTACACTAGCCTTCCAAAACGGAGGTACCGTCGCTAGCGCAGAGATTACAACCGGCACTCTTGTCCAAAAAGGTACAATCATTGCCCGTCTAGATGATGCTGACTATAAGCTACAAGTTGCACAGGCAACAGCCTCGATCCAAGAGGCTCTAGCCGGTATAGATAACGCACAGGCTAACCTACAGGCAGCTAACTCTGCAATTCAATCTGCCGATGCTGGTATTGCGAATGCTCGTGCAAATGTCAGCAAGGTCAACAAGGGTGCGCGCGCTCAGGAAAAACAGCAAGCGAAAGTCACTGTCGATAAGGCACAAAGCGCCTATAACAAGGCCAAGGCGGATAGCGAGCGGACACAAAAGCTGTTTGAGGCCGGGGCAGCTACCGCATCGGATAACGAGAACGCCCGCTTGAATGCTACCACTGCTCTTCAAAATCTGGAGCAAGCGAAAGCTTCCTTATCTCTTTTGCTGGAAGGGGCCACAGCCGAAGAGCATCAATCTGTCCAAGCTTCCTTTCAGGATGCGATTGCAGGTAAAACCAAAGCTCTTGCAGCCAGCGAACAGGCTGAAGCTTCCCAAAAACAAGCGCGTGCCAATTACGAAAAAGCCCTTGTCGCCAAGGACCAGGCAGAGCTGGCACTGTCACGCACCCGTTTAACTTCTCCCGTGAACGGCGTAATCTTAGACAAAATCGTGAATACAGGCGATTTGGTCGCGTCAGGCCAAGCGGTTTATCGCGTAGGCTCCATTGACCGTCTCAAAGTACTGCTTCCCGTACCAGACAGTGAAATTAAGGATTGGAAAAAGGGACAACAGGTACAGGTAGCGCTCTACGAAGAAACTCGTCAAGGTACGGTGTCCAACGTCTATCCTTCAACTAGCACTGATACAGGTAGGGTTAACGTAGAGATTGTCATTGCCAATCCAAAGCGAGACTGGTTACCTGGCCAGGTCATTAAAGCTGCGCATCAGGTGACAGACAAGAATGGCATTCTTGTTCCTGCGGAAGCGGTCATCAACACGGGAAGCAAGCCCTTTATTTTCAAAGATGTTCATGGAAAAGCGGTTAAAACCCCTGTACAGCTTGGCAATCAGGTTGTAGAAAACCAATTGCAAATTGTATCTGGACTCCGTGAAGGGGAACGCATTGTCGTTAAGGGGGCGGAGAACCTGTTTGATGGAAATGCAATTCAGTCGGAGGAAGGCGGACGCCCATGATTGAGTACATTGTAAAAAAACGAAAAATTACATTACTGTTTTTTGTCATGCTGATTACAATCGGGGCTTTCGGTTTTTTCCAGTTACCACAGCAGGAAATGCCCGACGTGACTATACAGAACGCTACGGTCACAACCGTCTACCCCGGTGCTTCGCCACAAAAAGTAGAACAAACCGTAACTAAAGAGCTGGAGAAACGCATCAAGGAAGTTGAAGGGGTTAAAACGATTAATTCGACCTCTGGGAACGGATTCTCATCTATTTTAATCGAATCCAAAAATGGAATCGATCCTCAAACGGTTTGGGATAATATGCGTAAAAAAGTGCAAGATGCACAAGCTGATCTTCCTCAAGGCGCTGAAGTGCCTGTTGTAAATGACAAGCTGACCAGCTCATTTATCGGCTCTTATGCCCTGACTGCCGATTCAACTGCACCCCTGTATAAACTAAATGATTTGACCACCACCTGGAAAGATCAACTTAATACAATTTCCGGCGTATCCAGTGTCAAATTCAATGCTCTTCCCGATCAGGAAGTACGTGTTCATATTGACAACCAAAAGCTTCAGCAATATCAATTATCGTGGGGACAAGTGGCTCAAGCGATCCAGTCTCAGATGGATCGGGTTCCTACTGGTAATATTGAATACAACGGACGAACCTATCAACTCGTTGTACGTGAGACCGAAAAAGCTGATGAATTAAATCAGGTCATTTTAACACGTACCAAAGAAGGTAACCCTGTTTATTTAAGAGATATCGGTACAACTGAGCTGGCACATCCTGAAGCAGAATATTTCGCTTACGTAGAGGGTAAGCTGGCCATTACACTGAGTATTGGAGCGGAAACAGGCACAGACATCCCTTCTATGAGCGAAAAGGTCAATAGCAAGCTCAAAGAGCTGGAGAAAACACTCCCTGCGGGTGTTCACTTACAAACTCTTTTTGCACAAAAGGATCAGGTAAGCCATATTTTTGACGACTTAAAGCGTGAAACGATTCTGGCCATTGCGGCTGTTATTCTTGTTTGTATGTTGGGCCTGAATTTACTCACCTCAGCTTTTGTCGCGCTGGCAATCCCTATTTCGGTTTCGATTGCCATTATCTTTTTGCCTATGTTCGGCATTACTCTAAATCAAATTTCCGTTGTCGGTCTGATCATTGTACTCGGCATACTCGTCGATGACGCTGTAGTGGTAAACGATAATATTGAGCGCAGACTTACGGAATTAGGGGAACCGCCCTCTGTTGCAGCTATAAAAGGTACCAAAGAGGTCATGCTGTCTATTTTGGTTGCAACATTGGCCACGATCTCTGCCTTTGCTCCATTGTTGTTCCTTCCCGGAAATGTAGGTGCCTTTATTAAACCCATTCCCGCTATTGTTTCTCTGGCCATGTTAGCTTCTATGATCATGTCTCTCACGATCATCCCTATTTTTCGAGAATGGTATGAGAAACGCAGACAGACTCGTCACCCTCAGGGGAAGTCTAAACCAGTAGGCTTGCTCGGTCAGCAGATTCATTCTTTAAACAAGCTTTATTCACAACAACTGATGCCTAAAGTCATTCAGCGTCCCTTGCTGACGGCTATGGTTGGACTTATGCTTGGAACAGCCGCTTATGGATTAGTTCCTTTTACATCGGTTGAGCTTTTCCCTGAATCGGAAGATCCTCATGTTGCTTTAAATGTAAAAATGCCTGAAGGCACTTCGATTGCGGAAACCGACCAGGTCGTTAAGGATCTTGCAGGCTGGATTAAGAAGCAACCTGAAACTTCCAAGGTCGTTTACAGCGCTGGAGGGCCTGCTCCCCAACTGTTTAGTGATATTAATAGTGCGGGTGGAAATATTACTTATAACGAAACCGTAGGTCAGATAGCTGTTGTCGGAAAAGAGAACGTATTCGATCTCAATTCGACAGTTGATGCTTGGGAACAACATGTTAAAAAATCCTACCCTGGCGTTACGGTTACCATGTATGTGCCCCGTCTCGGGATTCCGGTAGGTAAGCCTGTTTCTATTCGTATCTCCGGTCAGGATCTGAATGAACTGCAAACCCTTGCCCAAAAAGCAAAAGAGCAGATCGCAACAGTAGAGGGCACAACAGGCATCGTAGATGACGTAGGAATTGAACGATATGCCCTCGAGCTTGAGGTCAACAAGCAAGCAATGGATCAGTATCTCGTAAGCTACACCGATTTGACTCGTACTCTTCTTCTATTAAAAGAAGGAGCTCAAGTTAGCCAATTTGATACGGGAAGCAGTCTGGTAGATATCAAAATGTATTTGAATCACAGTAACGAGGAGCCAAGTAAGCTTTTCCAACAATTAAGTGTAGTGAATGCAGCTGGAAAGCAAATTCCATTAAACCAACTTGTACAGATTAAACCGTCATTTGCTATTCAGCAAATCAAGCATTACAATATGGAGCGGACGATTACAGTCGAGGCCGACTTGAACGGACGAACAGCAAGTGAAGCCATGGTAGATGTGGAAAACAAACTGGCACAGATGAAGTTCCCTGAAGGCTATAAGTGGGAGGTAGGCGGGGAAACATCCGATCAGTCCACCATATTTGGGGATTTAGGGAAGCTGGCAATCGTGGTAGTCCTACTCATTTTACTCTTGATCACAATGCAGTTTTATTCACTCTCCATTCCTATTATTATTATGACGACCGTATATCTAGCAGCAGCTGGCGGGATTATTGGCATTTTTCTGACTGGTATGCCCATTGGTTTTATGAGCATCATGGGAATTATCGCACTCGCGGGTATTGTGGTCCGGAATGGGATTGTCTTAATTGAATTTATCGAGGATGCAAGACATGAAGGAATGGATTTAAAGGAAGCTGTTATACAAGCAGCCACGGCTCGCTTCAGACCGATTTTATTGACGTCTCTGGCTGCCATTGTAGGTATGATTCCGTTAGCACTATTGGGAAGTCTGCTCTTTAAGCCATTGGCGTTCACCGTCATTTTCGGTTTGTTATTTTCGACCTTGTTAACTTTGTTTGTGGTGCCATCTTTGTATATGATCGTGGCTAAGTACAAGATGCACCGGCAACTCAAAAAACAGCAGCGCACAGTTATTACTCATGACCAACCTTTGTAACGTATGAAGTAGTGATTTCGCATGCTGTCGAGTGGGTTCCTGGAGGGAGTATGTATGGAAAGTAAAAAAAATGATATTTTACAGGCGGCCATTCGGCTGTTCTCCAGAAAAGGCTATTATTCGACGTCTGTTGAGGAGATCGCCAAAGAAAGTGGGATGGCAAAGGCATCCTTCTATAAATACTTTCAAGGGAAAGAAGAATTGCCTTTGGAAATGTGTATCATTCTGGAAAATAATATTGAACAAGACATCCGGGCACTCTACAGTAAACCTGACCTGTCTAAACATGATAAACTGCACGATTTTATTGTTCTCTACCTGAAAAATCTTGTTGAAAACAAAGTGTATCTCATGATGGATCTTCCTGAACCGTCCATGCTTATTTTTCAGAATGAACAGATCAACGGCGCGTTCGAGCAGCATGAATACAAATTGTACAAATGGGTACGTGACTGCCTAATTGATATTTTTGGAACAGCTATCGAAGATCATGCATGGGATATAACCTTTGTGCTTAAAAGTATTGTGTTTGAGTATATTCGCTTTTTTGCCGATCGGATGAATGATGAAACAATTGAACGTCTAACACAGTTTATCATCTTCTTATCCAGCTCCCTGGCAGCCAGCCTGAACGGTTCCGATCCTGCTCCCCATTTGTTCTGGAGCAAGCAAGGCTGGTTACCCGAAAGTATACTAAGTAGTCCTTTTGACCAAGGTCGCCAGATAAACAGCCTTCTTCATTCTCTAGAAGACAGTATACTGCTGTCTTCGTGGAACTCAGAGGAGAAGCAGGAATGTCAGCAAATCTACGTCCTATTAAAGGAAGAAGCACTGAAAGCGAACCCTCAAAAAGGCCTCTTAAAAGCTCTTTTTGCGTATTTGGAGCAACATAAGGAAGTTCAAAAGGTATGTCGTTTGCTCAAAAATTTATTGGGTCTTGCACCAGTATCCGAATAGTCGAGCGGCATTAAGTACATCGTGGTAAGTTCAAGTGGAGCATATCAAAAAAAGACTGTTCATGCATAGCATAAACAGTCTTTTTTTGATTAATGTGTTATTCTGATGACATACGATTATAAGCCCGCTTGCTCTCTCAGAATTTCAGCTTTATCTACACTCTCCCATGGTACATCCAGATCAGTCCGTCCAAAGTGACCGTAAGCAGCGGTTTGCTTATAAATTGGGCGACGTAGATCCAACATGCGAATGATGCCTGCTGGGCGTAGATCAAAGTTATTTCGGATCAGCTCAACGAGTTTTTCATCACTTACTTTTCCTGTGCCATATGTATCGACGTTAATCGAAACAGGTGTAGCTACCCCGATGGCATAAGCAAGCTGAATTTCCACCTTGTTTGCCAATCCAGCTGCCACAAGGTTTTTCGCTACATAACGAGCAGCGTAAGCAGCAGAACGATCCACTTTAGTTGGATCTTTACCCGAGAATGCACCCCCGCCATGACGAGCATAACCACCGTACGTGTCCACAATGATTTTGCGACCTGTCAGACCTGCATCCCCTTGAGGACCACCAATTACAAACCGTCCTGTCGGATTAATGTAGTATTTGGTTTGATCATCCAGTAATTCAGCAGGAACAACTGGCAAAATGACCTTTTCTTTGATATCTGCCTGAATTTGCTCCAAAGTAGTATCTTCTGCATGCTGCGTCGAAACCACAATGGCATCAATACGGACAGGTTTTCCATTCTCATACTCTACCGTTACCTGAGTTTTACCATCTGGACGAAGGTAATTCAGTGTTCCATCCTTGCGCACTTCAGACAAACGTCGTGCGATACGGTGAGACATAGCGATAGGCAGAGGCATCAGCTCAGGTGTTTCATTCGTAGCAAAACCGAACATTAAACCTTGATCCCCAGCACCGATGTTTTCTGTTTCCTTATCTACTTCAGCAGGATCACGGCTTTCTAGGGCAGCGTTAACCCCTTGAGCAATGTCTGGCGACTGTTCATTCAAAGAAGTCAGTACAGCGCAAGTATTATAGTCAAAACCATATTTTGCACGTGTATACCCAATTTCCTTAATCGTATTACGAACAATGGATGGAATATCCACATATTCCGACTTGGAGCTGATTTCACCAATGACAAGAACAAGACCGGTAGCAACCGAAACTTCGCACGCTACCCGAGCATTAGGGTCATTAGCCAAAAAGGCGTCCAATACAGCATCGGATATCTGATCACAAATTTTATCCGGATGGCCTTCTGTTACAGACTCGGACGTGAACAAATGGCGACCTTTTACAGACATGAATTTCAACCTCCCATAATTAAAATACATGAGGATTAAAAAAAAATCCTAACATGGTATGGCATTATTCAGTTACCTTCATCGCAACAAATGACAGAAGATATCTTTTACACCTGATTAACAAAAAATGAACCTTTTCCGGTAGGAAAAGGTTGCGTACAAGCCTCAAATGCCATGATATCCTATTTAAAACAAGGTGTCAATTCATGTCATCCAAATAACAACATTCGATAATAAACGGAGTTTACATGCAAACCATCTTCGATTCACATGTAAATAACACCATTTTATACCTATTATTCATTTTTGGAATTGTATCAATAATTACAGTTTATAATGTACCAAATTCAGATAAGCTTCGTTCAGCGGATTGAACCAATCGTTTAGTAATTTCTCCGCCAACAGAGCCATTTTGTCTTGAAGTTAAATCGCGCCATGCAACATTTTGACCTCCTGTAAACTCTCCCAATTCTGCTGCAAATTCACTGTCAGCATTCGGATGTATATGTGCATATTGAGGATTATAAACAGGCAACCCAAACTCGGCAGCAATTTCATACTTCAAATCATCCAACCTGGCACGGCTTTCAGGAATTAATCGTCTTTGACCTCTTGACGCCATCGTATAAACCCTCCACTCCATGAAATGATTTTTCATGAGGTTAGTGTGCAGTGTTTAAAGTCAACTTAGCCAAGAACAATTTGTTATCGCAAACAGTATTTAAGAAAAAGAGTACCTTAAAAAGAGATAGGCACCAGTTATTGAACAGTATAGCCGCCTCGTACCATAACGACCAGGCCAAACTTCTGCCCTTCTTTTACTTGAATACCTCTTCCTTCTCTAGGAAACGATAATAAATGATTTTTTTCGACAGCCTGGTTATGAACAATTTCCGTTCCAGAAGTAATATCAATAGCACCGCTGGCATCCATGCTGTACACAACAGCATTTCCATTACGTAAAATAAATTCTGCTCCTGCTTTGGCGATCAGTTTCTGACCAGGCTTAATATCAACAACCTTCAAAGCCTCTGTCTGCTCCACCGTTGAGCTTTTAGCTGCATTCGAGGTTCCTGAAGACGTAGAAGAAGTAGTGTTTGTTGCTGGAGCAGTCGAACTAGCTGTTTTACTACTCGTGCTGCTTGACGATACCCCACCTTTGACGGCTTGAGCAATTTTTTGGTCAACATAGCTTTTGGTTACGACTGGATCGTCAGCTGTTCCAGGTTGTCCAGAACTGGAGGCTCCATTAACTGAATTGTTCATTAAGGAGCCAGCCACAATTCCTCCTCCAATTAAAACAGCAGCTAACGATACTTTATAGCGTGATTTCATAAAATCCTCCTACTGCAGGTTATGACAAGTATTAGGTTAGGCTAAAATTACTGCGCTCCAGAAGCAGCACCCTGTAAAACCCAAGGTTTTCCATATGCCATCTTCAATGTATCAATGCTTGTAACTATATCTTCAGCCTGTTGCTCAGCAGTAGTCACTTTTAGATTAGCTTCGTAAACCTGAAGCTCTGTAGCCAACCCAACATCAAATTGCTTCTTAGCCATATCAGCCGCACTTCTTGCACTTACTAAACCAGCTTGGATCTGTGAGTATTGGCTTTCCAATGCTTTAATGTTGTTATAAATCGTTCTCACAGCTTCTTCCAACTGTCTCTTTGTGCCTTCTGTAGCATACTGAGCTTTTTCAACATTAAGTTGTTCAGCTTCATAAGGGACATTTCCTGGAGTATTAAAGTTATACAATTTCAGACTCAATTCAGCCAAATCCACTTTTTGCTCACTCAACCAAATAGCAGTACTGCTAGTAAGTACTTGGCTTACTTTTGTCTCCACATTATCTTTAAACTCAGAATAAACAGGCTTATCCTTCAATTCGTAACGTTGCTCTGGTTTGTAGCCAATCACTTGGTTCAACGATACATAAGCACTATCCAGTTCTTTTTTAGCTTTTTCCAAAGCAGCTTGATTTTGCGTTAACTGATTCGACGCTTGGGTAACCTCATAATCACTCGACATTTGATTATCTCTCTTGATTTGTGCAACTTTAAGCTTACGTTCAGCATCCTCAATATTCAATGCTGCTAACTTAACAGCATTTTGCTTTTGAAGAAGTTTGTTATATAGATCTTTTACATTATATTCAATACCTTCTTTGGTCATTTCCAGGTTTTTTTTGGCTGCCTCATAATTAAGATTCGTTTGGGCATAACCTTTAAAAGCCTTGTCTTGTGCTTCATTACCTGCCTCTGCTGGAATAAAGTTAATATCCTTGCCCGCTTCTTTCATAATTTTACCAGTTTGATCAATGGTCGTTTCTGCTGTTTTCACTGAAGTACTATCAGCAATAGCCAGTTTGACTGCATCATCATAGGTCAAGGAGTCATTATAGTAGGTATCATAAGTAACTTTAGTCACAGGAGCTGCGAGAGGCTTACTAGACAAGCTATTCGTTTCATTAGTGCCACCATTTGCTTGATTCGAAATTGTCACTGTTCGTGAATTCTGATCCCAAATTACTTTGGCGCCTAATGATTGGCTTACAAAACGTAAAGGAACAAGTACCTGACCCTTTTGAATTTGAGTTGCTGCGTCAAGCTGTACTGGCTTACTGTTTTTATAAGCAAGTTTAGAGCCATTATTTAAAGTTAATGTATCGTCGTTTTTAGATGCTGTTACTTTTTTAGCCTTACTGTCCCACTCCACTTGCGCTCCTAAGCTTTCAAAAACGCCCCGAAGAGGTACCAAGGTTGTATTTTGACTAACTACCGGAGGCTGTGTATATTGCTGAGTTACACCGTTAATAATAACCTTTATATCCCCTGACTGAGCTCCTGCAAGATTGGCAAACGTAGAAGTGAGAACCAATGTGGATAATACGACCACTGCAAAACGTTTCATAATTTCTCTCCTTTGTCAATAAGACTAATAAAAGAAAAGGGCTCCAAAAGGAACCCTCTTCTCATCTAATTCAGTTAACTCAAAAGAGTTGCTCTAAAATTAGTTGTTGTTTTCAACAGTTACTGTTTTAGCAGTTGCATCATAGTTGATGGATGCATTCAGCGCTTTACCAACCCAAGAAATTGGCAGTACAGTACGGTTTTTGTTAGTTACAGCTTTAACGTCCATGCGAATCACAGTACCGTTAACAGTCAACAGGTTAGTGTTCAGTTTGATTTGAGCAACAGTATCACCCTTGATCAGAGTAACTGTGGAAGTTGCTTTGTCAAACAGGATGTTTTGTGGGGATACACCCAAAGCTTCAGCTGCATAACGTACTGGCAAGTAAGTACGTCCGTTTTGAGCATAAGCAGCTACATCAGCTGTTTTAGTTTCGCCGTTCACAGTGTAGGAAGTGCTTCCCAGTGTGAAGACAGCTTTAGTTTTAGTAGCACCTGGAGCTGGAGTTCCAACAGTTGCGATTGCTACCTCAGCAGCTGTAGTGTTGTTGTCTTTCCAGTTTTGAGTGTTGTCAGTTGCGCCTTTGTATGCAGTGTAAGAAACTGCGCTACCTTTCAGCTTAGCAACGATGTCACCTTGAGCTACAGTACGGTCAACAGTCAGCTTAGGAGCAGAGATTGTGATTGTACTTGGAGTAGCAGATTCACTGTCGATGTAGAAGCTCAGACGGCCTTTGTTGCTTTCGCCGTAAGTATCAGTAGATACGCTCTTCACTTTAACGTCACCAGCTGTAACTTTTACTTCTGGAGTAGAAGCAAAACGTACGCCTGTTGGCAATTCCAAGATTACTTCACGGCTACCGTCTTTCTTAACGAAAGCTTCTTTAGCAGCTTCAGTGATTGTGATATCGCCAACTTGTTGATCGCCCAGACCGATTGTCAGGGTTGGTTTGGAAGCAGCCGCCAGAGTAACTGCTTGTTTCACAGTTGCAACCTTAACAGTACCGCTCAGACCTTGGCTACCAGCAACATCAACGTTCAGATCGCCAGAGAAACCTGGTTGCGTTGCAACTTCAACGTTTTTCAGTTTCAAAGTACCAGCGTCAGTTGTACTGTTAGCACTATTGAAAGTCAATTTCAAAGTACGTTTGTCAGAGTCAGTGTAGGAAACTTCTGCTCCACCCAAACCGTTAGTGTTCTCCATAGAACCAGAGAAGTTACTTCCTGGGTTGTTGCTTTCAAAAGTTGACTGCCAACGAGCACCTTCAGGCAGACGCAAAGTTACAGTACGTCCTTTTACGAAAGAACCAGCAACAGTTTCTTTAATTGTTACATCACCAATTTTTTGCTCATCATGACCAGCAAGAATTGTTGTTGGAGTAGCAACAGAAACGCCACCACCGATTTGACCATAGCTACCAACTACGAGGGAGCTAACGTCAGTTGTTGCGTTACCAGAGATACTAACAGTAACATCGCCTTCTTTAGCGCTGTTTTCATCATCAACATAGAATCCTACAGGCAATTGGAAAGAAGTTTGCTCACTACTTACTTTGTCCAAAGACAAAGTCAAAGTATCGCCATCAGTAGAATATTTTACATTTTCCGGTTTGATATCAGTACCGAACAGAATAGTAGCTGCGGATTTAGGAGCAGAATCCCATTTAAAACCGCTAGGCAATTTCAACTTAATGTTGTTATTCCCCAAAGAACCAGCTGTTTCTTCTTTTACTTTCAAAGTTGCAGTGAAGTTTTCTTCACTGGAAACAGTGTCAGCAGCAGACAAAGAAATTTGGCCGGAAGAAACCACGTTACCAATCACTACTTCACCACTAGTCAAACCGCTTGCGGAAGCAGCATCAATAGCAACTTTGATTGGTCCATTGCTAGGTCCAGTAACATTGATTTTACCAAAGTTCAGGTAAAGATCAGCAGCATCAGCAGAGTTACTGAAATTCAATTCAACTTTTGCAGATTTGTTAGTCAACTTAGTAACTACAACTGCATTTGCATCATTATAACCAGTGGATTCACGGTTTTCAGCATCATCATTATCTTTCGCATCAAGATATACACCCAAACCATAAGTAGCATCAGTAGCAGTCTTTACGCGACTAACACCGTTTCCAGCGCCAGCAAATTCAAAGCCTTTTGGCAATGTTACTGTAAACGATGCACCAGGTCTGATGGAAGCTTGGCTAATGCTAACTTTTGCTCTACCCAATTCAACATTAGATTGTGCACTGGAACCAATACTAGGATTATTCAGGTTTGTAAAGCTAGAAGCTGCATGGATAGCAGTTGGTGCAGTCAATGCTGCGATTGGAGCTGCTACACCAGCAACCAATGTTGCTGTTGCCAGCACGTTGATCATTTTTTTGTTAAACTTTGTCATAACCTTTTTTTCTCCTCCTTGAATATAAACAGAAATATTATTTTTGTCTTTTTGTCGGATCTTGTCACTCATCAGTCGTTACACCTCCTTTCCGAGCTTTATGAGAACCCTTATAAAATGATATCTGTGACAATATCACAGAAGCTTGGAATCTAGTTGAAAGAAAGCGTCCATTTATGACGTACTCCAGTATTATACAATGTGATAACAATGCAGTAAAGATTTTTTTTAGCGAATTTTGTCTTTACGCTTTTGTACCCCTTTGTTTCATACTCACCCAATTAGACGTAGCATGGGTTCAAAAAGTTGCGTCTGTTTCAAAAAAAATTTTATTTTTTTTGATTATGTATTCCGCTTTCCACAGTCATAATTATACTCCTCAACCTGTTCCTCCGTCATCCTACAACTTTTACCTTCTCCACCTTAAATGTACAAGGGTTATTTCTTTACATTTAATTAGGTCTCTAATGGAGTATATTCGTTACGAATTATCGATAGAATACATAAAGTACATAAAGACTATAGATTTCTTAGAAATCTAATACTCTAATACACTTTAAATAGTAGAAATGACGGAGAACATCAGTTTAATGTAAATATAACGAAACGAAACAAATTATTTTACTACATTAATCTTTGCACCATCTGAAAGCAAACTTACGCCTTTAACGACGACATTTTGTCCCTCAGTAAGCCCCTTGGTTACCTCAACCTGTTTGGCACTTTCCTGACCTGTCTGCACTTCTACGCGCTTCGCGACAGTTCCCTCCACTACATAGGCATACTTCTTCCCTGCCTGCTCTGTAATGGCATCCTGGGATACCAAAATATTTTTAGGAGCTTCTGACTTCATATATACAGTTACAACCATGCCTGACTTCAATTCCCCAGAACCATTAGGAACCGAAATCTCGACAGGATATGCCTTGAGGTCATTATCCATTACGGGATTGACGGCAGTTACTCTAGCTTCTATGCGCTTATTCAATGAATCCACACCTACAGTTACAGACGAACCTACCTGCAGCTTCAGAAGCTCTGATTCAGAAACGTTGACTTTAGCTATGATAGGATTGGTATTTGCAATTGAAACAACTGCAGATTGCGCACTAACCATTTGTCCTTGGACTCCTGTGACTACCGATATCGTGCCGGAAATCGGAGCTTTGACTACAGCATCCACCAGTTGGCTACGTGCTGTGTCTAAACTCGCTTTAGCTTGATTTACAGACGCACGCGCTACGTCTATGCCCGTTTTTTGTTGTGCAAGACGCAATGATTTCTGGGCATTGTTATAGGTGGTTTGCGCACTTTCCTTGGATGTTTGTGCATTGTGCAGTGCAATCTGTGCATTCTCCACCGCAGTTTGAGCCTTTCGATACGCTATTTGGGACTGTTCTAACTCAGATTGAGATAGAGCGCCCGCACTAAACAACTGTTGGTTGCGATTAAGCGTATTTTGAGCATCACGCACGGAATTCTGAGCATCAACCAAACTGGTCTGAGATTGAGTAATGGAATTGTCTTGCTGTACAAGCGCACTTTTGGCTTGATCCACACTGGACTCCGCCTGCTGCACAGATTGTGCTGCGCCTGACTCAGCCTGTTTTAAGTTGGCCAAGGCAACCTGGTACGATTCCTGAGATTGCTTAATCGAGTCCTGAATATCCTTTTGGTCTATAGTAAACAATGTGTCGCCTTTGTTTACTTTTTGCCCCACTGTAAGATTGATACTTTGAATTTTTCCGCTAATTTTCGGAGATACTTGGGCCGTCTCTTTCGGAGCAAAGCTCCCAATAATGCCTGTTGAGTCGTTAATACTACCTTTCGCCGCTTTGGCCACTTGAACCGGAATGGCTTGCTGCGCCGCAGTTGGTGCAGCAGGAGCCTCTCCCCCGCCACAACCCGCTAATGCAACTGATAAAAGCAAAGTTGTAGCAATCAGAGCACTTTTTTTATTCATTATGTTTCTCCACCTCACCTTATATATGAACACTTTTTTGTAGTTTCGCTTCTTTTTTTAGTTGTCTCTTTGCTTGTCTTTTCAATTTCCGATCTTTACGTTTTTGTATCATATTATCTAGGATAACGTAGACTACAGGAATAAGAATCAATGTAATAACTGCAGCAAAGGATAACCCGAATACAACAACTACTGCCATTGGTGCTTGTGTTTCGTTACCACTGCCTGTAGCAAATGCCATTGGAAGCAGCGCTAGTACAGTAGCCAGTGTCGTCATTAAAATCGGACGTAACCGCTCTGACGCTCCATGAACAATGGCTTCATCCCGATCTTCGCCTTCTTTTCGAAGCTGAATTATAAAGTCAATCATAACAATCGCATTATTGACGACCAAACCGACGAGCATAATGTAACCGGTAAATGCTGAAACACTGAGGCTCGCTCCCGTTACAGCTAAACCGATAAGTACACCAATTACAGTTGGTGGAACAGAAAACATAATAACAAATGGTGTAAGCAACGATTCGAACTGTCCTGCCATAACCATATAGATCAGCACGACTGATAGCAAAATAGCTATCCCTAAGTTCATAAAAGATTCCACCATTTGTTCATTTTGTCCGCCACCCGTATCTGCACTATAGCCTTCTGGGAAGTGAGTACTCTTCAGAAGAGCATCTATTTTCTGATTAATGGTAAGAATATCCCCTGTTCCGTCAATATCAGCTGTAATCTGTACTTGACGAGTTTGGTTTTCACGAGTAACAGTATCGGGCACACTCCGTTTATCAATACTTGTTACTGATGATAAAGGAACATCAATCCCCTGCGAGGTGGTAATACGCAAGGCTTGCAGAGATGATAGATCATGGCGGCTTTGCTCTGGCAACGATATCTTCACATCAATCTGATCATCACCCGTACGATAGCTTGTAGCGGCTGATCCATTAAATGAAGTATTAACTGCAGATAAGATTTGGGTTGCCGACAAGCCATATCGACTAGCAAGCTCCCGATTAACGGTAATCTCATATTCTTCACGAACAGCACTCAAGCTACTTTTGACATTAACGGTACCCGGTATTTTTTTCACATCCGCAACGAGATTGTCCGAGAGTTCACGCAGGACATCCATATCGTCACCTTTTAAATTAATGTTAACAGCCTTTCCACTCGAAAGACCTGTTGCAGATGTCAGTGTAATCTCTGCATCTGGAATACTAGCAAATTTCTTACGAAGGCCTTCAACCACAGCGTCTGTTGGCTGATGCCCATCCTTCAGCGTTACACTTATATCTGCCGAGTTGGCTGGGGCTGCACCTGAAAAGCCTGAGTTGCCACCAGAACCAACCGTGACTGTCATTTTATCTAGATCAGAAACTTTCAAAATTTCTTTCTCTATACCTTGAACTACCTTTTCCGTTTCTTCCAAGACTGTTCCATTCGGAAGTTTCACATTAATCGAAAATTCACCAGTATCAGATTCAGGGATAAATTCAGCCTTAACCATAGGGATCAGAGTCCCAGCTGCCACAAATATTAATACGGTAATGATTAAAACAGATTTTCGATGATTAATTCCCCACTTCAGTACACGTCGATATCCACCCTTAAATTTCTCGAACCCGATATTAAACCACACAATAGGGTTAATACCTTTATAAGTACCTGAAGAGTAAATGGATTCATCTGGTATGGTAGGTAACCAACGTGAGCTAAGCATTGGCACAATTAGAAGGGATACCAGCAAAGCAGCGATGTGAGAGAAAATAACAGTTAATGCCAACGGTTTAAATAGAACTCCTGCAATACCGTCAACAAAAACAACGGGTAAAAATACCACAATCTGTGCAAGTGCAGATGCCATAACCGCATTGCCTACTTGCTTGGAACCATCAATAGCCCCTTGTAGCATGCTTTTTCCTTCATGTCGCTGCCTAAAAATGTTTTCAATAATAACAACAGCAAAGTCGACAAAGGATCCTAAACCCAGAAGCAAACCGCTCAATGAAATAACATTTATGGTTTGTCCGGTAAAATACATCATCATAAACGTTGCTACGAAGGAAATTGGAATAACAATCGCAGCAATAATAGTAGAACGTATACTGTTCAAAAATAATAGCAATACGATGGCAGCAATAATAAGTCCCAATATAGCATGCTCTATCAGCGAGTGCACTGAGTCTCTAATAGGTTTGGAAGCATCTGTAACCATCTCCAACTGAGTTCCAGAAGGTAACTCTTTCCGTATTGAATCTAAGCTTTCCTTCACAGAATTTGCGATTGAAAGAGTATTTCCACCTGTAGCCTTAGTAACAGAAATATTAATACTTGGCTTCCCATTGAAGGTAGAAATAGTTGTTACATCCTCGACGGAGTCCTCAACTGTCGCGATATCCTTCAATTTCACGCTTCCCTTGCCTACAGGGATTGGCGTTTCACCCATTTCTGAAACAGCTTGATATTCACCTTGAACCCGAAGCTGGATTTGTGTACTGCCACGATATACAGAACCCGCAGAACCAGCAACATTGTTAGCCGATAGCGCTTGGCTGATTTGGTCCAGCGTAATACCAAAGCTTTGGAGCTTAGCCTGATCTACTGTGATCTTTACGAGTCGCTCTTGGCCACCTGACATATTAGCTGCAGCTACTCCTGCAATTCTTTCAAGCCGCGGCTCGATAATATCCTTAGCAATAGGCTTCAGCTTGTTTATATCCTGATCACCTGTAAAAGCGAGGGTTATAACTGGTGTTGCGTTAAGATCCAATTTAAGTACGCGCGGCGAATTTGCCGCCTTAGGAAGAGAGCCTCTAACCCCATCGATCTTATCTCGCATATCGAGGGTTGCCTGGTTTATATCTACTCCCCAGTTAAATTGAATCATGACCATGGATGTTCCTTCCGAAGACTCGGACATGATCGTATCCACATTCTCGATAGAAGCCAAACTCTTTTCAATAGGTTTAGTAACCAATTCCTCAACTTCTGTAGGTGTTGCATTTGGAATGCTGGTCACCACTGCAGCGTATGGCAGCTTCATATCCGGCATTTGCTCTACAGGAAGCCTTAGCGCAAAGATACCGCCCCCGATTAATAAAGCAATAATTAACATAAATACTGTTACAGGACGGCGTATTGAAAACTGAGACATCTCATCACTCCCCACTCACTTCTCTATGTAATATTTAAGCACACACATCCTCTACTACGATGAAATAGGCGTAAAGTTTCAGATAAATGCGCAAAAAAAACATATAGAAAAATAATAAACACATTTTGAGATAAAATCTTAAAAAAAAGCAATTAATAACAGTCATTAAAGGCAAATCTAAAACGAAAAAAGCCATAGTGCTTATCCAAAGTTTTCATCTCTTTGATATTATGGCATAGGCCCTTAATTCCAGTCAAATAGCTGATTTACAAAAAACATCCCTCTCATGTATATGAAAGGGAATTTCCATTTCTCATGGAGGGATGTTTAATAATATCAGGTTGTTGAAGGATTAAATTTTAGGAAGCAGTTTTTTATCTGCCATAACTTTAGCTACAATAATTGCTGCATCTCCGCGCAAGGTCAAGGATGTAGGGTTAAACATATATCCTTTTTTCGGATCACTTGCATCTACAGGAGAGCCTGTGATAAAGCCTTTCTTAGCAATAGCCAATACAGATGCTTGTGCATAGTAGTCAATCTTGTCCGCATCTTTAAAGGTCTTGGATAGATTTTTCATGATCTTGTCATGATCTGTTTCCAGCTTCAAATTCAATGCCTTGGCGATAATGACCGCTGCATCTTGACGTGTGATTACATCTTCCGGCATAAAGATTCTTGGTTGGGAACCTTTGACAATCCCAGCACGTGCAGCTGTTTCAATATAACGATAATCGTAGAGCGCGTCTGCGGATATCGTATTTGGAATAGACACGTCGTCGAAATGCTTCGCTCCGCTGAAATTAAGCGGAATTTGCAGACCTTTGACAATCATCGACGTGAATTCGCCTCTTTTAATGTAGCTGTCAGGTCCAAAGCTATTGATTGGATCCATTGGGTTCATAACACCTTTAGCCAAGATCGCTTCGATGTAATCTCTGGCGTACTTGTGCTTAATGACATCACTATATGTTTCTCCAACCTTAGCAACTACATAATAACCGAAACGATCAAACGGCACTTTAATGGTATGTTTCTTCGGATCCACCACACCACCAATGTTCTGCCAATCCTTCAAATCAGGATCAAAAAAGAACACTGTCATTTGTTTCCCTGCATCCTGAGCAATACTGCTATCATACGTCAACGTCAATGTAGCACGTTTGGAAGGTACTAGCTCGTTGGATGGGTCACGCCAGTAGAAGTTTTTAATCTTGCTACTGTCATTTTGCGATTTGTTTGCCAATTGATATGGATCGGCACCATACGTTACCGGATCGTAAGCATCTGTTTTGATATCATCCGCTGTACCTGGGTCAATCCAGAATACTGGACTGGACTTGGTAAAGCGACTTGGGAAATCTCTGTTGAAGTATCTACTTCCATCTGCAATCAAGCTCTGCATGTCGGACAACGCTTTTTCAGTTTCAAATTCATGACGGTCTACCACGCCATCTTCGCTATTTGCAATCGCAAAGTACAAAGTATGGCCAGAGAAAACCTGGTTTTTGAATTGCTGCGGTTGATCGTAATCACGACGAATCAGGCTCGTTCCCTTCGCGAAAGCAAGTGTAAGATTACCATCAAACACTTTGTGCGATGTTTTCATCGCTTCCATGTACTGCTCGCCAGGAATATTAGTAGGCACATATTTAACAGTAATGGTTTGTTTTAGTTTTTCCTTGCCTACTGTAACCACTACATCAATTTTATTATCTTTGTTAGCTTTTAGACCTGTAACGATGGCTTTATAAGCTGATGGGTAATCAACAGTGCCATCATAATCAGAGTCAAAACCTTCTTGAACCGCTGTTTCCTTACCTACTGTAACACTATCTGCATTACCTGCGTTTACAATAACTTGCACAAAGTTTTGATTCACGATCCGTTTTTCAGGAAGCGGACGCAAGATATCAAAAGATGTGGATTGACCGGATACTTGCAGTCGGAAAGTAGCAAATGGTCCGCTCTTGCCACTGTTGTACAAGGTAATGTTGTAAGCTACTGGCGTTCCATCTTGCGAAATAGTCTGGTTTTTCAATACAAAACTGAAGTACTTTTTGTCCGGATGATAGTATACGAGCAGGTCTTTCAAATCTTTGCTTGTAAACTTATCCGTAGTAGCACCGGAGTTGTATGCCGTTTTGGCATCTTCTGCTGAGAAGAACTCGTTATTCAGCGTCCAGTTTACTTCACTGTCGTCTGATCCCTTAATCTCTAAAATGTATTGATCTTTATTGGCAATGTCACTTAACGAACCACTCACCTGATCTGCTTTACCCAAATCAGCAATACTGAAAGTACCAAAGATATTGATATTTTTCAGAGATGTTTTGTAGTTGGTGTCATCTACTTTAGTGAAATTTGCATCTTTTGCTTTCGGTGCAATTTCGCTATATTTCGGCGTATTGCTCAAGCCGCTAACAGGTGTAAAAGGAATAATACCCTGTGTGTTTGGAACTGGAATTACTGGAATATTCGTTTGTGTAAAGTTTACTTTTACCGTATTGCTATATTCAATACCTGGCTTAAACACAAACTTGATTTCATTATTCCCGTTTGCCAGTGCGTTGGCAGCCGCATCATAGGAGGAAGCAGCCAGCTTAAAGTTTGCTCCTGAGCCATCAAGGTCAACTAATACATTGTTTACATACAAGAATACATTTCGGTTACTACCAGTGTAGTGAATATCAGCTGCATTACTCACATCCAGCAATTTACCTTTAAAATAACCCAATTGATTCAGTTTATACGTATTTAGGTTTGCACTCGATGTATTCAACGGAATTTGTTGACCATCATAAATCGTATCGTATTTCATGAATGGTCCCTGCAATAAGTTTACAGTCGCCTTGATCAGTTTGCTTGAGTCACCATTCAGGTAGAAATTCAGGACGTTTTGTCCTTCTTTAGGCAAAGTATCAACGTAAGCAACAATTTTCTTCACTTGTGTTGCCTTACCATTGATTGTCCGAATCACATCTTGGGGTGAACCCACGGTATGAACGGATACACCAGAAAGCTCGTTAATGGAACTAGGCGTACCATTAACAATGATAAATTCCATACCTACAGGTACAGATGGAGCATCTGTAGTCTTGTTCTTCATAGAACTACCAGTTAATTTCATAGCTTCATCAATGGCAGCTGCTTGATCAGACCCGCTACCATTGATTCGATTCAACAGCTGATTATTAAAATCAGGGAGAAAGTTCACGTCATCAATATAAGGCTGAGTGCTGCTTCGCAATGTAAATTGCACCGCAGATGCATTCGAACTCGATCCATCTGTAAACCCTACACTCAGGGATGCACGAATCAAGTGGTCTGTTACGATGCCATCAGGTACAGTTACCTGGAACGGATATACTTTGTAACCATTAGATGTAACAACATTGGCTGTATCAATCGTAGCATCAATTCCATTGGTATCCCCAATGGCGCTACCGTTATTGCTTACATCCGTAAATCTAGCATTAATTTTGCTCACTACTGGATCAGTTGCTCCGGAAGGAACCAGAACATTACCTTTCAAAACTACACCGCTGGTAGACGATACGGTAAAGTCAGGCGAAGTCGTCAGATCAGCAGACACATTGCCGTCCTTATTTAAAGTCAAATCAGAAAATTCAGGTTTACCCGTATAAATCGTGATTTCACGTGTAACTGTAAGAGCCTGAGTTCCGTTATTCACTTTAATCGTCACTATATTTTTACCCGGAGTGAGCACAACACTACCTGTTAATTTATAGCCGGTATAAGAGGAAACATTATACGTATTACTACTTTTTGTAGAAGTGAGCGTTACACTGTCAGCATTAGGAGCCGTCCCTTGAATCACTACTTTCACGTCATCCGAGCCGCTATTTCGCGCGTCTGTCAGCACCGCTGTCTGATTTTCTACTAACTGCTGGGTTTGGCCATTCAGCGTAGCAGACAGATCATACAGCTTAGGTCCATCCTGATACTCAATGTAAATGGAATCCTTCATTTCGGCCGAATTTTGACTGCTTTGGAATGTAATTCGGTTCAAACCAGGAAACAGTTTAATGTCTGAAATTTGAATCGTAGAGCCATTTACTGTAATTCCGCCCTTTTGACTCTCATTTTTATTAACTACCGTAAGGTTTGTTCCATTTTTAGAGAGTTGGAATACACTATACGATATAGTACTCCCATTCACTCCGTTGATCGTACCGTTAACTGTAACACGGTCTGTGTTTACCATTCTGGCCGAATCCGCATCATATTTTTCATTTGGAAAAATGAAATAAGTTCCTGTCGCAGCATGAGCCGTACCTACCAGGGCCGCCGGCACCAAGCCAATGATGAGACCAACCGTCAGCAACATGGATAGCAATCGTTTCAAATCATTGTCCTCCTTTGATTCTGTCGCACCTTGGGGTACGTAATCATTCGTTACTATTTTTATCGGTAGCCAACATACAAAAAATTAGTAAATTCTCAAAAAAGGAGGGAGTTTTTTTACAGCAAACAACAAAAAAGCCTTCAAACCCGCGGTATACCGCCAAGCTTGAAGGCTTACATTTGAATTAAAATTATAATTTCGATCGCGTCTGGGAATCTGGCTTAGCCAACAACCGAATTAGTGTGTTAATCACAGGACGTTTGGTTTTTCCAACAAGACCAATAACCTCTGCACCGATCTGTAGGAAGAACATCATGATACATATCACGACAAAAGTAACCCAGTTTGCTTCATTAAGTGCAGCCGATGACTGAATCACGGCCAAAATACCGAAAAATACAGCAATACCGTAGATAATCAATACCGTCTGTCTGTGACTGAAACCTAGTTCGCGCAAGCAGTGATGCAAATGACCTTTATCCGGTGAGAATATCGGTTTTTTCTGCAACTTGCGACGAATAATTGCAAAGAATGTATCTGACAAAGGCACACCGATAATAATCAATGGCGTAATAAATGATACGATAGCAATTTGCTTGAAACCAAGCAT